>NZ_JACJFQ010000042.1:0-30934 GCF_014164835.1 Serratia sp. OS31
ACCGCCCCCGGTATCCCTTTCATGTTGACGGAGCCAGGCTCGCAGGGTGTCGCCATGGCAGCCGATTTTCGGGGCGATGGCTTGAACGGCTTCGTGTTCTGATTTGTACGCGCTGCGTTGCTCCAGCAACATTCTGACTGCGCGTTCGCGCAGTTCGGGGGGATAACGTTTCGATGACATAGTTGGGTCTCCTTTACTGAGAGTTTAGTCTCCAAGAAACCCGGGGCGGTTCAGTGTGGGATGTTTTCCGTTTGCAAGTTTGCTCCCAACCCCGATCGCTGCAGCGATCGGGGTTGTCTAAGTGAAATGTCGCATTTTGCAGCTTCGCTCCCATTAGGCCAAAAACCTCGTCTCACGCTGCAACGTAAGGTGTCGTCAGCGTGTGTTTACGAACCTAATAGCGACATGTTATCAGGAAACGCTATCGACGGAAGGCATTACCCTATTGTCGTAGTGAGTTAGTAAACTTAACTCTTGAGTATCTCGTTGATTCACTATTACGTATAGGTGAATATTTTACTCTTGAACCTGACTGAAACGACTCTGTAGTCCTCAGTTGGTTTACTTCATCGCCTTGATAGATTTTCGCGCTTCCATTAATCGCAAATCTATTAATCAAATCAAGGTGATGGCTTTGTAAGCCTAATTGTCCTGCTGCAACGATATCAACATTAATCGGCGCCGTACGATCGCTTGACCTAATGTCTTCAGTAATTGCTGTTTCAGCAATTGCTTTATAAACGCCAGAAGGAATTTCAAAGCTTTTCACAACAAAGGTCAATTTATCACCCTCATTTTTCATTTTCTGATTATAAAAATCATTCGCCCTACTTGGTGAATTAAACCCCAGCCATCCCATAGTGCCAAGAGGCTGACCTCTGTTATTTGCCAGGTAATTCCTACTATATTCATAATAGCTTAAGCCTTGCTTTCCTGAAGGGGTGATTTTTCCTTCAATAAAACTTAAATCAACACTTAATCCAGTGTTAAACATTTTCTTTTCTTCGTAAGATAGTTTTTTTACATAACCTTTTCCCGCGATTGTCTCATAGCTAACAGAATTTTTTTCTCCTTCGGATGAGCTATGATGTATTGTACCGCTGGCTGGGGCGGGAGGGTAATATATGCGTGCGTTATCTTTTTCAATAAACGTATGTGTGAAGTTCTCATTGAAATCTAAAGGTTCAACACGATAAACAACAGTATTTTTGCTATTGCTGCTGTAGAGATTATATTCCGTTGCGGTCATACCTTTTTTATCTGAATATCTTATCGGATTATTTCTCACCATTCTGAACAGGTTCAGGCCGTCCACCACGCCCGCCGGGTCCGCACTCAGCCACCGGCCCGCCCACGGCTGATAATAACGATAACCGTAGTAATACAATCCTGTCGCATCCCGCTCTTTGCCCGAGTAGCGCACAGTTTTATAACCTGCCTCTACCTGGCTGCGCGCCGTCAAGATAGCCGAACCACCATACGGATAGTATTCCTCCATGCTGATGACCTGCCCCTCGCCGTCAACCTCCAGACCGCTACTGCCAATAAGGTTATCGTAACTGTAACGCACCTGTCCATTGTTGATGCCATTCGGCTTTCCGCTCTCCCAGTGCAGTACCCGCACCAGTGCTCGGCCGGCCTCACCCACGGTGATAACCTGCAAGCATTCTATTTCGGTATCCCCGTTTTTCGTACTCCTCAGCTCCAGCCCCGGCAGGTACAGTGCCCGCTGTGCCTGCACGCAGCTACCGGTATTCTGCACGCTGATCTTCAGGATACGCTGACCGCCTGCGTCATAGCGGTAGCTCTCGCCGTCATCCGTACTGCCGTCACGTACCACCGGCGTCACCTTCAGCAGCTCGTTGCGCGTCGTCCAGGTCATACTCTGACCCGGCTGCAGCTGTGTCTGCTGCCCACCCGCCGTGAACAGCGCGTCCACGTCTGCCGGTTTTTCTGTCAGCGAGCTCAGCACGCCCCGGTTGCTGCTGTCGCTTATGGTGATGGCCGTTGTGTAATTGTTGTTTGTCGCCGGTGCGCTGTGCCTGATTCGTGTCAGGTTGCCGGCTTCGTCGTAGGTATAGATGTGGGTATAGTTTGTATACGCAGGGCTGTCTGTGGGAAGGAAAGTGGCGGACGGTAAGCTGCTGCTCTGCAGTCCTGCGTTTGCCATCTCGCGTCCGGTGGTGCTGACCAGCTGGTACAGGCTGTCATAGACGTACACGTTCTCAGGCACTACTTTCTGATTGCGCCAGAAGCGGGTCTCTTCCGCATCATTGCTGACTTTCAGCACGTTGCCCACCAGGTCGTAGTCGTAGCGCAGATCCTGCAGTACCTTTGCGCCAGATGCATGTCCGGCGGGACGTTCCGTTTTAATCCCGACCAGGCGCTGCGTCTCCGGCTCGTATGCGTACGTGGTCACTACGCCGTTGCCATGCTCTTCGCGCAGCTTCTGCCCGGCGGCAGAGTACGACAGGGACTTCACGATAACCTGCTCCGAACCATCTTTCACCGTCAGCCAGCTGCCCGACAGCAGGCCTGCCACATCGTACGCCACGCGCTGCTGGTTGCGTTTTGCATCGGTGGTGGTCAGCACCGCCCCGGTGGCGTCCGCGGTGGTCAGGGTGGTATGCCGCTCACTCTCATCGGCGAGCAGGTCGTTCCATGCTGAGGCGTCGGTACCCTGCCAGTTGGCCACGGTCTCCGGGTTGTCCGCGTCCTTCAGCAGGCGGCGGATGACGGAAAGCGGCATGCCGGTCAGCGCCACACTGTTGGTCTGCATCAGGCCGGCTGTATCGTAATGACTGACGCACTGGCCGGCGAGGTTCAGCGCCTTCTCCTCAGCAGAGTTACCGGCATAGACGAAGCACTCCGTGACGCGGGCGGTTTCGCCGGTGACCTGTTCCGTAATGCTCACCGGGCGGCCCGGCAGTGTTGCGGCCTCATACTGCCAGGTACGGGTAACCGCCTGGCCTCGCTCCTCCGTGCCGTCGTCAGCGGTGCTGATATTGCTGACCGCTAAAAAAGGTCGGCCTGAGGCATCGTTGAGTACCACTGTGATGCCGTTATCCACACTCTGTGAACGCAGAGCGTTGCCGGACAGGTCGGTCTGGTGGCTGAAGTTCGCTAGTCCGGCGTCGTGCAGGCGCGGGTCTGCGCTCTGCGTCAGAAAGCCGCGGGCATCGTACTGATGGCGGGTGATGCGCTCACTGGTAACGTCCGGGGAGCCGGGATGGCGGTGGTACGCGATATCGCGCACGGTCAGGCCGCGGTTGTCGAGGACCGTGACCGTCGGGGTTTTGCTGAACAACGATGTGCTCATGGTATTCTCCTGTTTATGTATGCAGCCAGTTAGGTTGCAAAGAAAATCATACAGCAATCAGGATAATTTCGCCTGGATGGGGTTCCGCGGTTATTTCTGCAATAACACACGCTAAGCCATTTGGGGGTGCGGACGATTTCCTGGACTCTCAGGAGATAAATAATGTTTACCGAAGCAGAACGGCTCCGCGCAATTGAACTTTACTTTAAATACGGCAGAAAACTGGCTCCCGTGGTTCGTGAACTGGGTTACCCCTCGAAAAGAAATCTGCGACGCGGGATCCGTTTATGGGAAGCGAGTGACGGTGCTACAGAAGTCATACGTCGTAAACTCCGTTACTCTGATGTGCAAAAGCAGGCTGCTGTTGAACATTATCTTAACTACGGCTGCTGCCTGGCGTTTACCAGCAGGACTCTTGGCTATCCCTGCTGTGATGTACTGGCTCGCTGGGTTAATGAACGTCATCCCGACAGACGGCTTATTTTCACCAGTACGATCAATCAAAATGCACCTTTTGAACCTGAGTTGAAACGTCAGGCTGTCATAGCGCTTTGTACACGACATGTACCTGCCAGTGAAATCGCCCGGAACATTAGTGTTAGTCGCACGGTATTGTACAAATGGAAAGATGAAATCATCGGCGATGAGGCTTACCAGCCCATGCGCAAACATGAAAAGCCGTCTCTTACGGAGGAGTACGACGCGCTGCGCGGTGAAGTTAACCGACTTAATCAGGAGATACGTCGACAGCAGATGGAGCTTGATATCCTGATTAAGCGGAGGAAATCATAAAAAAAGACCCGGGCATCAGCGTCAGCACTCTGACAAACAGGGAAAAGACGCAGATCGCTGATGTCCTGAGAGGCTTGCATCCGTTGACAGAGCTGCTGCGAGTCCTTGTACTTGCCCGGAGCAGCTTTTTTTACCACCGGACAGCACTGCGCTCGGGAGATAAATACGCGACCGTACGTATCGCGATGACAGAGATCTTCAACGGTAACTATCGTTGTTATGGCTATCGCCGTCTGCACGCTATGCTACGGCACAAAGGCCAGCGACTCTCAGAGAAGGTTGTACGCAGACTTATGGTGGAGGAACAGCTTGTGGTCAGTCGAAACCGTCGGCGCCGCTACAGTTCGTACTGTGGAGAAATCGGCCCGGCCCCTGACAATCTTCTCGCCAGAGATTTTAAAGCGGCGAAGCCCAATCAGAAATGGCTGACAGATATTACTGAGTTCCAGCTCCCGGCAGGTAAAGTCTGGCTGTCGCCGGTGGTGGACTGCTTCGATGGAAAAGTGGTGAGCTGGTCGCTCAGTACCCGCCCTGACGCTGAACTGGCCAACACCATGCTGGAAAGTGCTATCAGCACATTAAATGCGGGTGAACAACCAGTTATACATAGCGACAGAGGTGGTCATTATCGCTGGTCAGGCTGGCTGGAGCGGGTGAATGCAGCAGGTCTTATCCGCTCAATGTCCCGTAAAGGATGTTCGCCAGATAATGCGGCATGCGAAGGGTTCTTCGGCAGGTTAAAAACTGAAATGTATCATGGTCGTGAATGGTCAGGCATAACACCTGAAAACTTCATGCAGCATGTAGATACTTACATCCGATGGTATAACGAACGGCGTATTAAACTATCGCTGGGTGCACTCAGCCCGGAAATGTACCGTCGGCAACTCGGGATCGTATAGTAAAAGAGTCCAAGAAAACATCCGCCCCCCCAGGCGGACATTACTATTGAGTCGTTACAACCTTGGTGCGCACAAACTTATTATTTTAAATAAAACAATTGGTTATATTTTTTGATGGCTTTGGTTGACCACTACTATGTCATTGCCGGCACAAAGATTCTGACGCAGTACCACGGGCACTTTCATCCCGTTATACTGAGAAAAAACAGGAGGCTTGCGTGAAACTGAAAATACAGGATCTAAGACTGTTTAATCTCGTCTTTGAAAGTGATCCAGGCTGGATACTGGATTTCTCTAATCGCAAGTTGTCTGGTTTTTTTGATGAAGAATTGAACATCGATATTGATGACGAACGCTATCAGGAGGAGGGAACCTCGAAAGCCAAACGCGTCAGAAGCTTACTGAAACAGGTCGATCGTGAGACCGCCCTGAGGGTGCTCAACGCCCTCTGGCAATATAAAATCGAATCCCTGCCTGAGCAGGCTGAACGCAGCCGTAATGACTATCTGGCATTGATTTCCCGGCTGGAAAATAGTGATGCTGACATCTCCAAGGGCGTCAAACCAGTCCCGGTATGGCACGGGATTGACTGGCCATCACTTATCGCCGACATGCATGCGATGAAAACACTGGCCCCGCATCCGCGGGGGTTCCGGTTTGAAACCTGGCTTGCTGAACTGTTCAGTGCGCTTTTAAGCTGGCTCCACGCTCGTTATTTCGTAACACAGGAGAACAGATTGACGGCAGCTTTCGGCTGAATGATGAATTTTACCTGATGGAGGCAAAGTGGCATCAGAACAAGACGCCTGCGGCCGATCTTCACCTCTTTGAAGGAAAACTCAGCACCAAAGCGACCTGGGCACGCGGCGTGTTTATCAGCTGGATGGGGTTTACGCCTGAAGGCCTTTGGTAAAGGGAAACGGGTCATTTGTGTCAGCGGTTACGATCTTTATCATTCACTCTGTCACGGGATCGCTCTGCCCGACCTTTTGGAGGTAAAACTGCGACATGCCGCCGAAACAGGGGAGCCTTTTGCGGAGTTTGACCGGCTTTACACCCTCAAAAATAAACACCCCGGCCCGTTGTAATCACCGGCCGGGCGTGATGTGGCGGCGGCCCTCCGCCTACTTCACCCAGTTCTCGAGCGTCAGGCCCGGTACCCGCGCAAATTCCCGCGTATTATTCGTCACCAGTATGGCGCCGGTGGCAATGGCGTGACCGGCGATCGCCGTATCGTTCAGGCCGATCGGTGTCCCGGCCGCGGCCATGGCGGCCTTGATCTCGGTGGTCGCGTCCGCGGCGGCCCGGTCCCAGGGCAGTATGGCATCGAGGCGTGCGCAGAAGGCGTCGACCAGCTGCGCGTGGCGCGGTGAGGCCTTCTTACCAACCGCCCCGAAGCGCATTTCCGCGTAGGTGATGGCCGAGACCACGATGCGGTGGTTACGCAGTACCGCCTGCTCCAGACGTTTGATCACGGCTTCCGGCTGCTCGCGCATGATGAACGAACAGATGTTGGTGTCGAGCATATAGGTCTTGTTCACAGGTCAAATCGCCCTTCGTCGCTGACCACGTCCGCACGCTCCGCCATAAAGTCCGGATCGGCCTTTTCCAGCTGGGTGAATGAGCCCCAGGTCGGCCGGACGGGGCGCAGGATGATATTGTCCCCTTCCCGAACGATCTCGAGTTCACTCACCCCCTCAAAATCCAGATCGCGGGGCAGACGGATGGCACGGTTGTTGCCGTTTTTAAAAATCGATACGGTTCGCATGATGTCCTCCTGGTTTATAGCCTCATGGCTCATCAGCATAGGTTTAGTATATGCCGATACAGTGCATATGTATAGGGCAAGACTATGCATATGTCTGGGGTATGAATATGTCATACCTATATGGTTTCTTTCATTTCCACGGACAGATCCGTTTTCTGGCATTTCCGGCAAGGCCCCCGCCCTACCCCAAAAACGCAAGATGCAGTGGTTATTGGTGGTAATGGGTACTGCATGTTGTGTTTTAGGCAAATCCCCCTGCCCCGCAGTGCGGGCCGGTGTCGATTATTTTCTTCCGAGTTCTGGTATATTTCCAGAAGTCGGAAAGAAAATGGATTGGCTGACCGATCACCGCCACGAATTATTTTACGTGCGCCCTGCCCGCCCGGCGGCGATAATTTACCCCAGGGCGAACGCGCCGGCGCACAAAGACGGATTTTTGGGTGAAAAAGAGGCACATTGCGCTACGTGAAATCTGGAAAACTTTCAGGGGTGTCAGTCGACAGTTTTCACGTAGCGTGATCCATAATACTCAAAGGAGAAATCTTGATGGCAATCGCATTTGTTGTAATATTTGGGATCAGTTTAGTCCTCTCCCTTTTTCTGCTATTCCGGAGGGGAATTTCCCTGGCAGCTATGGCAAGCGTTATTTTTTCTATAGCCGGGCTTGCTGCTGTGTTGTCCACTAACCCTCCCTTGTGGTGATTGTGAACATAATGGTTGGTTGAAGGTTTCGCATGCGAAACTGTCAGGGATACCTGTAATCAGATCGTACATAGGAAGTTGACGATTACAACAGGAGACGATTCATGTTAATGGCAATGTTTAGCGGTGAATTTGCGGTTTTCGCGGTCACTTTGTTCTGGGGGATCAAGAGAGGCTTTCCAGGGATAGTCGTTATTATTGGGTCGATAGTGGCCATACTGATGCTTATGACATTTGCTATGTACGGTAGCCGGTGCATGGCAGTTTCGCATGCGAAACCAACCTGATAATAGAAGTCATTCGAGGAGGCCTTGTGTCAGTGCCTGTTATTGGATTTTGTGTGTTTTGTGCTGGAATGTTCGCTATTTACCTGGATTGGCACAAACTTGGGGGGCAATTTCAATCACGGGGCTGTCCATTTCGCTCTATAGCCAATTCAGCTGAACATGCTGAAATGACAGAGTTTCGCATGCGAAACTATGATGAGGTATTGCAATGACGACTCGGTTACAGGAAGCATTTGCCTTGCTGGGATATGATAACATTGATGAGTTAACGATTAAAAGCAATCTGGTTCACGCGATCCTGAACTTTGCTGAATGGCAGCAGGATGAAGATCTCGCGTCGCTATGCCGGCAAGAAATCGCAAAAATCAGAACCGCAGCGGCGTGGCAAAACCTAAAGTAATATGAGCAAACTTCTGATCCATTACCCTTCTGCTGGGAGCGTCATTCCATCGTCACAGATGATAGCGCCTCAAGACTACCAGCGCGCCTTAGAATTGCGTCAGATGGCTATGACGTATCATGACCTTCCAAAATACCTGTTGGCGCCGGAAGTCGCCGCACAGCTTCATTATGTTGAGGAATGGTCGCAGCATGCGTTTATCAATTTGCTGTGGAATACCGGGCCGCGCATCAATGAAGCATTGGCAGTATGTCGCAGAGATTTTCGTCTTAATGTGACCATGCCCCATGTTATCTACCGCACTGCTAAACAGCGACGTGCTGGCCCTGGGCGGCCGAAGAAAGGTAAGTCGGCGCATCGTATCGTGCCCCTTACTGATCCGTTATTTGTTGACGAGCTACGTCGACTGTTTGCCAGCACCAAAGAACAATTCGATATCAATCCCGAGAGCGGTGAACGAACCCCCTTACCTATTTGGCAAGTGAGTGATCGAACTGTGCGTAACTGGCTGACGAAGGCGCAGGAGCGTGCCTGGCGAGATGGTGTGCGATTTAGTCTACCGTTGACCCCACATGTTTTTCGTCACAGCTACGCAATGCATATGCTTTATCAGGGAACACCGTTGAAAGTGTTGCAGGCACTGTTAGGCCACGAAAAGCCTGAAAGTACGGAGGTTTATACCAAGGTATTTGCGCTCGATATGGTTGCCAGTCACCGTGTTCAATTTTCGCTGCCCGCACAGGATGCCCTCGAGATGGTCCGCGCTACCCATGCCCTTGTTGCTAAGAGCTAACGCGCTACGCTTGTTTACCGCGGAATGCCAACGAACAGATTTCGTTGACCTGACGGCGGTCCGTATTAAGTTTCGCATGCAAAACCTCTTTGGTCAGCCCATCGAGAGGCCAGCGTTAAGGCGATGCTGATTTCGCATGCGAAACTGACATTCCTGTTTTTTCTCTCCCTTAGCGCTTGCCGCATAATGCATGAACCATCATTTTCATAAGTTATAATATCTGTATTGATATTTCTATTTGTGGGTGTTATTATCATTGGACTGATGGCGGAAGACCGCCATTGAACTCCCGACGAAAAGCCATGCTCACAGGAGAATGCCATGCAACACAATGCACTAGTTGGCCGACTAATTACCCAGCCCGTCATGGTCGTTAAAGACGACACCCAGTATTGCCGTTTCGCAGAAGCGGAACTGAGAAAACGTGGTGGGAATCAGACCAAGCTCGAATTCATCGCTTTTGACTCTGTTGCTAAGCACATTACCGAAAATTGCCTGGTCGGGGATACTGAGTCTGTGGACTTCACGATCACAAACACCATGTATGAAACCGATGGAGTTAACCATCATGGTTATCGCTTCCAGGCCACCTTGGTGGAATTCGTTGCTGCAGGTAAACAGCGTAGAGAACAACAAAACAATCGCGCAGGCCGCAGCGAATAATTGTCTCAGTTTCGCATGCGAAACTTTTGAAGAGGAATCATAAGATGGCTGCAAAAGTAATCACGATTTGTTCCCAGAAAGGGGGCATTGGCAAAACCTTCGCCACGACCGAAATCGCCGCTGAACTGCAGCGCCGTAGCTATCGGACCTGTGCCATTGACGGAGACTGGATGAGTGCGCTGACCTCACGGCAGTTTCCCGATGGACTACCGCTGGAAATCGATGCCAACCCGTCCGGACGGATTCTGACTCCCGGTGTGGCACATGTTAACCGTATCTATGGTGAAGAGCCTTTTGAGCCGCTACGACTGTCCGACGGACGAGGATTTATGGGGGCGACGGAGGAGCTGAACGATATTAACAACCGTAACTCCGATTGTATCTATGACTTCCAAACGCGCTTTGCTGAGCTGCGCGAACAGTTTGATTTTATCCTAATCGACTCATCACCGGTTTGGTCAAACTTGCTGATGGCCAACCACCTTGTTGCTGACTATTTGTTGGTTCCGACGCTGCTTGAGAAGACATCCAGGCTCGGCGCGGAAAAGCATCTGCGGACTTTGAAAAAAATCAAAGAACGCTATAACCCAGAGTTGAAACTTTTGGGGGTTGTCGTCACTCAGGCAACGGTGGCCAACTATAAAAAAGACGTACTGGAAGGGCGCTATGCGACCGTCGATACCGAAAACCTGAAGATGATATTGGAAATTCTGGAAGAAAACGGTTTTGGTTCTGAACATCTGTTGGAGATCATCCCTTATGTTCAAACCAAAGTGCGCGAGGCGATCGAGCTTAATTTGACCATGAAAGAATACGCCCCAGGCAGTCCACTCGTGGCACGTTACGACGCGCTGGTTGATACCATCATTGCACGGACGGGGGGCTGATTCGATGGCCAAGAACTTTAAAGATGCTATGCGGAAAAGACGCGAAAACTCAGCCCTGCAAACTCAGGCTGAGACATCGACTCCAGAACGCGAATTGGAGCTGCCGCATGAAAACCTCAACCAGCAGGAGCTGAAGGTCAACAGACCAGAACAAGAGCCTGCAGGGCAGATTATTCGTGTGCCAATAGACGAAGTTTATGCGCTCGCGCAGGTGCGTCCGGAAGAGGATTTTGAAGAGGTCGTCATTGACGGCATGAAACAGACCTACGTGGATTTTGGCATTTTGTCGCCACCTCGCTGTTTCCCACGGGACAAGCGTGGGTATCGCATTTGGATGGGGGAAACGCGTTGGCGTTCAGCTAAGGCAAAGGGTGATACTTTTATCGACATCTATGTCGGCCCACCGCCAGAAAACGAAAAAAAACGTATCTATGGCCAGCTGATCGAAAACTTGCACCAGTCCGGTCTGAAACCTTTGGCAACAGCAATGCAGCTGCAGGCGCTTCGGGATATACACGGGGAAACTCAGGAAGGGATGGCCCGCATACTGGGTAAACCTAAGGCTTTCATCAGTAAGCATATGCGTCTGATTGATGCACCGCCTGCGGTCATCGCACTATTAAAGGATAAGGTCACCAAAGACGTAGACCTGGCCTATACGTTGTGTCAGATCAACGATGTAAATCCTGATAGCGTTGAGAAGCTGACCAAGATGGTGCGTGATGGGAAACTGACACGTCAAGCCGCGATAAAAGAGCTGAACGTTCTCAAAGGCAGACCGCAGAAAGGCACTCAACAGCCCGGCAACTCAGAAACAGGAAAAGCGGGTAACACGACAGAGCAGCTTTCTGGAGTTCCGGCTGGCTCGGGTAGCACCGGTACTCCACAGCCTCAGGTTACGCAGCAATCTCGGGAGGGCGGTCGCGAGCAACTTTCCGCTGAACAGGCCGGAAAAGCCAGTTCTCCGGCTAAGGTTACGCGGGTATTGGTTAAGTTCGAAGACTGCGAGGGTTTCTTGCTAACGGATCGAGTTCCTGAAGAGTTCGGCCAATTATGGGTCGAGTTGCCGATCGGTGAGATGTGTGTCGATGCTACCGACATCTCAATCCTTGGTATCAAAGAGGTCTAAATGAGCAAAGCGTTGTTTGCTGGCCAGGCCGATCAGTTTTTATCTGTCATTGTTAAAACATGGGTTATGCGTACCACTTTGACGTCTGCCGAGGCGGCAGACGTCCTTGTTGCAACAGCCATTCAACATGGCTTCTTGCGTGACCGTGTACGACCTTTGCCCGGAAATACACTCAATGAGTGGGGTAAGAACAATAACACCCCACGATGGGCTATGCAGAGCGCTATGACCCTATTGCTCGCAGATGAATGGCACCCAGGGACACCCGCTGAGTGGGCCGCATTCGCGGCGCTGTTTGTCATGGCGCTCAATACCGAAATGCTTGAGCCGGTACTGGAGGCTTTGCCGGTAGGAATGGATAAGGATATCGCTGCAGGGTGGATCTGCGCGGCCACTGAAAATGCTGCGAGATACCACGACAGGAAAAATCGGCGATGAAGACATTTACAGAAGTAGAAGAAGCCTTGTCTAAAACCGGACGCCGTACTTATGCCGGTGCCGTACTGGCCTGTTTGCTCGATGCCTATGATCAGGGCAAGACGGAGCTGGATAAACGTGAAGTCGTGTTGCTAACAGGCATTGCAGAAACAAACATAGCGGCTGTCGCTCGACGACTTGAAGAACAGGGGATCATAGAGATCCTTTACTGGGATACTAAAGCTGAGAACCCGTTTCTTTCGAGTTTGCGTAACGGCCCCTGGTCGATACCGTTCTATCGGTTAACTCCTGCCGTTCTGCAGCTACACCACCGAGGGTAAGCCAATTTGAAAGTTTCGCATGCGAAACTGTAACGAGGATAAGTAGAGCGTAAAAGGAGGTCCGTGTGAAACTGGTAACGAAGAGAGCGCCTCGTGGGCGGTTATTCCGTGAGTTATCTGCAGAGGAAGTCCGTGCAGTAGGCAATGTATGTGGCTTGGGAAGAGTGCATTCGCTGGCTGAAAAGCAAATAGCTGAAACGGTACTCAGATCCATGCGTGATCAGGATTTGTGGCTGGCATGCGATTGCAAAACCACCTCAGAAGAGCGGCCGCTTAACACGGCCAGGAATCTTGATGGCTCAATATTCCTCGTGAACTTCAGCGGAGAACACCGCGCAGATTGTCCATTGCATCGGTCAAAACGAGACGATGACAATACCGGGCCTCGCGGCAGCCGACGCAACGCCGGTGTCATGCGTATTGATTTTCGGTCTTTCCTGCCGCGAGACGATCATGGTGCGCGTATTTCGGCGCCGACAAATAAGGATAACCCCAGTACTGACAAAATCAGTCGGCGCCGAGTGCCCGCGCTTGCACGCCTGTTGCTGACCCTGATCGACGCAGCCGAATTAAACCGCATAACTCCGGTTTATCCTCAGCCGGCAAGAACGAAGACCCAGTCGCTCAATGCGGTGAAGTTGGTCACAGAACTTGAGCACTTTGCCCAGGGGCGGCCACTCAGTGAAATTGTCTTCTTTGACCCTTGGGTTAAACAAAACCGGCTTGAAGAACGTATGCAGGCGTTGGAAACCAACGGTAAACCCTGGCCTGCAGGACGCGCACGAACGTTTTACCAAATCCTTTTCTCTGAGCATGTGACTCAGGATGAAGTGGTGTTTTCAAATCAATATGGGCCCACGGTATTCCAGCCAGAAAAGCGTGTAAGCATCAACGGTGAGGTCGATGGCCATCGTGGTAAATATTGGGTGATCCTGATGTACCAGCGTAATGACGCTGGCACCGTGGTATGCCGCGATGCGTATGCGCATGCACTCTTCGACTATACCTGCCCGGTACCGGTCGACAGCAACCTTGAGCGGACAACGGTCACATCCGTAATAACAGCCGGTAAATGGCTGCAGAGTTCGGGTTATGAAATAGCCCTGAATAAGCCTCTTTTCGATATCAAGGTGAACTTCGATCAGGAGGAAGGATTCGCACTCCCTGACTTCATATTGACCGTAACGCACCCAGGGAGGATGAGAACCACGGAGCTTGTGGTTGAAACAATGGGCTACGCCGATGACGATTATGTTGAGCGCAAGGCCAAGCAACATGAAGGTATGTCAACGTTGGGCCTGTTAGTTAAAGATCCACCGTCTTGGCCAGAACCGGCCACAAAACCTGATGCCTTCACCCGGTATTTGTATGGTCGAATCCCGCATTTGAAATAGCACTTCAATGACATGAGGTTTGAATGTTCAAAAACATAGTAATGCGTGTGGTACGTAAAGTGGCGCTCGATGGCCATAATTACCAGAAGCCGAGCGTGATTGCTCTGGTCGGGTTTTGGCGGTCTGCATTGATACTCTGTGGTTTGACTGGGCTGGGAATGATGAGCCAATCGGCTTTAGTTTCCCTGGGTTTGCATCCGGGTATTCAATAGGGTAGCGTGTTTAATCTTCTTTACTACCCACTGATGGGCTTTGGCACAATAGTGTTCGGTTTCTTGCTGATTACCGTCCCTGTGCTGGTTATAAGCGTGCTCATCAATTTGGGAAGTTGGGGTAAAAAAGAGGCATGAAGAATCAGCGGACAATGTGGCAATTTCTGGCAGTAACGCTGTTAATGGGTATTAACCTGTTGACGCTTCCCTTCCAGGTTATTCCGATGATTTTAGGCGGTTTACTTGCCGCCTTTTTCATTTGGACGAATTACCTGGGAGAACGATACAAGTGGTGGCTTGGTGGTTTATGGATGCTACTGGCTGCCGTGATAATGGTATTCATCTTGAGCAACCGTGAGTTGACATCGGCTATGCAAGTCACAGTATCGATGTTTTCTTTCCTCGGCAGCGGCTGGTATGCCTTTAAGCACTATCAGCGGGCGAATACACCAACCTGATTTTTACTGCCCACGGCCTGATTAGGATGTCGCTCCGTTCCGACATTTAACAGACGGGCGTTCGCCGTTGGTATACCTCTGTATATTCTCCCTTAACGGCCTGCAGCCCGATGACATCTTGCCATCCCCCGGCTTGGGCGGGACGACGGGAGTCCCGTCTTCAAGCGGCTTTCGCGGCATATCCTTGCCGCGCGCGGCGGCGGTATTCCACGTCCGCTTGACCCGCAGCGATGCCTGGCCGCGCTGACATCGGGCCGCAGGGAACGGGTGCCGTACTGGCACCCTCCTGCCGTCCCTTGCCAGACGAGGAACGCGTATGTTCCGCTATGTCCTGGGTGACTCCGTACAGGTCATGTCCACATTTCCTGCCGCCAGTGTCGATTTCATTTTGACCGATCCGCCGTATTTGGTCGGGTTTACCGATCGCTCTGGGCGCTCGATCGCCAATGATATGAACGGCAACTGGGTACTGCCGGCCAGTCGTGAAATGTTCCGCGTGCTCAAACCCAATAGCCTGATGGTCAGCTTCTACGGGTGGAACCGTGTCGATACTTTTGTTAGTGCCTGGAAACAAGCCGGTTTTCGCATCGTTGGTCATCTGGTCTTTGCCAAACAGTACGCATCCAAATCGGCGTTTGTCGGCTACCAACATGAGAATGCCTACATCCTGGCTAAAGGCCGCCCGCCATTGCCGGCAGACCCCCTTGGCGATGTGCAGTCATGGCAGTACACCGGTAACCGACACCACCCGACAGAAAAGCCGGTAGCCAGTCTGCAACCGTTGATTGAGTCGTTTACTCAGCCCGGCGCCATTATGCTGGACCCGTTCGGCGGTTCGGGTTCGACCTGTGTTGCGGCGGCTCAGGCCGGGCGTCGTTATATCGGTATCGAGCTGTTACCGGATTACCACGCAGTGGGTTGCCGTCGTCTGGCGGCGTTGCGCAGCCGGCACGCGGCATAAAGGGGAGGGCAATACGATGAACTATCAGGGTAATGAAAAGCTGCGTGCCGACGTCGCAGCACTGGCAAACGACATGCACGAAATGCATATCAGGCTTCGTGAGCTGTCCCGCCGCTACTTCTGGAATAGTGACGTGCTGGTCGAACGCCTGGTCGGCCAAATATTACGGGATGTGCATGATCTCTATGTTGAGAGCTACAAAGCCATCAACGAGCTGGACCAACACTTCAAAGACTAAGTGACCAGGTACACGCGGGCAGGGGAACTTGCCCGTGTTGCCAGGTGTTTGCCTCCGGTTGCGGCGGCGCGTCGAACGCCGCCCACCCGTCATACCGCCACGCGGCCTTTGCCGGCGATGCCGGCGCCGCAAAGGGCGCAGGCTGGGCCTGCCCACACCTTTCTAAATCTTTTTCTTCTGCGGCGTCTGAGTGGTAACGGCCTGTGCCGTCCCCAAACGCTAGTCCGGCGCGGTTGTGTCGCAAAGGAAGATGAACCGCCGCCGGCACACGTTCGCACCCGTTACGGGCGTTCAGCCCGCAACGGCCTTGCGCTGCGTCTTTGGCGTCGCCTTTGCGCCCCGCCCTCAAGGCCAGACTTTCGAATGGGTACGGCACCGGCCGGTGTCGCTAACCCTGAAACTGTGGAGGTAGTCCCATGCAACATGCTCACTCTGTCGCGCTGCACGTGTGTGAATCCGATCGTCTGTCATTCCTGCCGTACTTGTTTGCCGATGATTTCCTGCGGGCCGAAATGCAGGTATATGCCACGGCTGATCGCTATCTGCCCGAGTACAACGGCGGTTTCTGGCATTTCATCCGGTTGCCTGAAGGCGGCGGTTACATGGCACCCGACATCGATCAGGTGCAACTGATCAATGCAGACAACTGGTTTGATAAAACCCTCAGCGGCGACGCGGCCGGCATCGTGTTGACGTCATTGGTTATCAACCGCCGATGCTGGTTACACCATGACAAGGGCAACGCCGGGATGGTGAACCTGTATATGCAGCGGGAAGAGGAACTATGGGCCTACATCGAGACGCACCCCGAGTGTGCCGATATTCGCCGCGCTCTCGACTGACTGAAATTCAAATGCGGGCGGCGATGCCGCCCCTTATTAACGGTTTGAGGACACATCATGAACGAGATGACAATTGCTGACTTTATCAAACGGTTACAAGGTTATGCCCCGGAAACCCTATGCTGCGGCACCTTTTGGCTGCCAGATGATTTTTTGTCGATAAATAGCACGTTGACGCCAGAGGAAACCGAGGCAGCGATGCAGTTGGCCAC
The DNA here is from genome assembly GCF_014164835.1 of Serratia sp. OS31. Taxonomy (NCBI): domain Bacteria; kingdom Pseudomonadati; phylum Pseudomonadota; class Gammaproteobacteria; order Enterobacterales; family Yersiniaceae; genus Serratia; species Serratia sp. OS31. Next base: position 16,718 of record NZ_JACJFQ010000042.1, read on the forward strand.
CGATCGGCACGATGCGGGCATTGGGTATAACTGGGACTATATCACCGCGATTGTTGAGGATATTGTCAGCGAGCGTTGATGGACTATGGCCAACGGGTTGGAAATCGGCCCGTTTGGGGGCAAAGATAAAAGTTAGCCGGCAGCGGCGTTTTCATCCGCGCGCAAACCCCTTGTCACCTGCAGTGACAGGCCGATAAAAGGGCAGGCGGCTGCGCCGCCCCTCTATCGGTCCTGCAATACCCTGGCTGATAGACGGAAAGTGAGTATGGGGGAACTCTCATTGCAGGGTAGTGAGTCGAGTCGGATCAGTTCCCGCGGAGCGAACCAGTAACCAAACCTGGAGCCTACCATCAGGTTCGCCGCGCGAGAGCAGATCTGTTCCGCATGGCTGGATGATGGCGAAGATACCAGGCGCAATATCGTGGCACTCGTTAATTTTGGGTCGGTTGCCTATTGCTTCGCGCAGAAGGTCCAGCAAGTGCTGACGATCCCAACTCATCGGGATCTGTGGGCGATAGGGAAGCGTCCGGAGATGGGCTAGCGCTGCGTCTATGTCCGTTTCACTGACAACCAGTTCTTGCTGGCGAGAACCTAACATATCTAAGTATCTCCTTCGGTGGTGAATACGGGGATAGAGCGGTTAACTATCGTAAATGAACTGGCCTGGAATGGGAGTTACCGAGGTAAATCAACCCGTTTTTATAGCTTATCTTAAACGCCCTCTTATCTGAAGATACCAATGTGTCGAGGTTTGCCGGTATAGCAGATAGATCACGATAAACGATACGTCCGGGGCGGTGGCCGGCCGCAAGCGCCCGACCATCAGTCTACTCGGCTAGCCATCCGCTTTCGCGGCTGACAAGTCTCGCCGAACCCCTACGGGTTTCGGGCCCTTCGGCTCAGGGCTGCAAGCCAAAGTCCAGAGCAGGCGCTTTCAGCAGGCTATCGCCTGCAACGCTTTCACTGTTCGTCGCCCTGGCGACGATCGCTAAGGGCTCCCCAACGTTCGCTGTCGCGCCCGCTGTGTCGGGTTGATCCCTGTTCAACCTTCCGGGTTGCGTTAGCCGCAGTCAGTCTTCCCGCCGCAACTGATAACAGCACAACGCCTCGCTTAAACGGCAAGGGGTGTAATGAACTCCACCAAAAACTTTTTTCTCCCTACGGTCATAAAAACTTTTTGTCTCCGCCCCTTGCCGCCGCTCATCGCCGTGCTGGATCAGTTTTCTTGCGACGGCGAATACTCACAGCGGCATCAGATTTCAACCCACGGAGGATTTCAACATGGCTCAACAAAACGTCAAAGGCGCGACAACGAAGCCTACAGCAGCATCAGCACTGAACAACGGTGGTCTGTCTGACGCGCAGGTGTATGACCTTGTTCGTCATGTGCAGTTGGCCTGTGGGGGCCGTACTACCGGCACGATGGCACCGCCTTCTGTTCCGGCACTTGCTGAGTATTTCGTTCTGGCAGAAGGGGACTTTGATTCGCTGGCCGTCTGGGTCGTGGATGGCTGGCCTGTTGCCGCCAGTGATGAAGCCAACTGGACGCACTGGCAGATCGTCGAAGTGAAGTAAAAAAGCAGGGTTGCCCCTGCTCCATACCGCCGGATTTGACGCCCGTCTTACCGGCTTGACCGTAATAACTTTTGGAGAGAAATCACATGTCTAACATCGATACTAAAGCACCGACCAAAGCAAAATCAACCCCGAAAAAGGGCACCGCCAAAGCCGCGCCAGTAAGCGCCGACGTCACACAGTTTGTCGAGGCAACGCTGGCAAATGCCCCTGTACAGATTGTCATGCTCAGGGAGTTGGCGAAAACCTCCCTCAATGCGCGTAAAACTCCTGCGACGGCGGCTGACATTGAGGGGCGCGCAAACAGCATCGAAGGTGCGGGGTTGCTGCAAAATCTCGTCGTTTTCCTGATGGCTGACGGGTGTTACGGCGTCGCTGCGGGTGAAATCCGTCGACTGGCGCTCAATCTGCTCATGGAACAAGGCCGATCTGCGGCAGGCGTTCTTGTAACGCCGGAGTTCCCTGTTGTGGTCAAAGTGGTCGATGAAGACAACGCCCGCGCGATTTCTTATGCCGAGAACGGGCAACGCTCCAACCTGACTCCGGCTGACCAGCTGGCAAACTTCCGTGAAATGGCAGAAGAAGGGACGCCGGTTGAGCAGATCGCAGCCATTCTCGGCTACCGCACCGCGCATGTTAAGAAATGCCTCAAGTTGACCACCGCCGCACCGCAGCTACAAGAACTGCTGAAAACCGACAAAATCACACTCGACCAGCTGGCTGCATTAGCCGCGACCGATGACCATGAGCGCCAGATTCAGGTGTGGAATAACGCCAAGCACTACGAACCCCGCCAGACAGTGAAAGCACTGCGCGAGAGTGTGCTGACTGACGAAGTTGCGGCGGCTGATAGCAAACTGGTGGCGTTTGTCGGACTGGAAGAATACAAGGCCGCAGGCGGTGAAACTCGCGAAGACCTGTTTGCCGAGAGTGTCATTCTAACCAATCCCATTCAGCTCGAAACGCTGGCGATCGCCAAATTGCAGGCGGCTGCAGACGCAGCAGCGAAAAGCGAAGGCTGGGCATGGGCGCTGGGGCGCTATAACGAAGTGAGTTCTTGGGGAGAGGATGAAAAAACATTTTCTATCATCCGGTTATATCCAAAACTCTCCGACGTACAGCGTGAAGAAATTAAACAACTGGAAGCTGAGCAAGAGCGTCTGGAAGACCAGCTCGAGGGCGCTGATGCTGATGATGAATGGGAACATTCGCCGCGTATAGAGCAAATCGAAGCGCGTATTGACGAGATCAATGAAGACGCTGAAAGAAATCTTTGGGCTGATGATGTCCGGGCTAAGGCCGGTGTGATTGCCTATTTGAAAGACGGCAAAATCCGTCTTCAACGCGGCGTTATGAAGATGGACGACATCAAGCAGGAAAAAAAGGCTGAGCGCGAGAAAGCCAACGAAAGCACCCCTCCGTTAGAACGCGGGTTGTCACAGGCGTTGGTCAGCAGCCTATCGGCTGAACGTACCTTGGCGGTCTCAGCGTCATTGGCGCAGAACACTTCTGTCGCTCTCGCGCTGCACACCTTTACGCTGGCCAATCGTATATTCGGTAAAGGTTATTCCAGTGTGATGCACACAACGGTGGAGAGCCAGCGCAGCACCTGCCTGAAACAAGCCGAAGATGCAGGCATTGAGAGCAGCCTCGCTAACCAAAAATTAACTTCGCTGCACGAACACTGGTTGAGCCGATTCCCGCAGGAATGGGCTGCAGGCTTCGAATGGTTACTGGCGTGGTCACAGGCCGACGTGCTCGCTCTGCTGGCTTACTGCGTCTCTCAGGGGATCGATGGGGTTAGCGCCCACCTTACTGAACAGCGCGTGAGTCAATGTCTGGCTCCGGTCGAGAAGGCGTTGAACTTCCAAATCGGGGATTGGTGGCAACCTACTTCCGCAAATTTCTTCTCGCGGATCAGTAAAGAGCAAATCGTGGACGCGCTCAACAATGCGGGCAAAACCGGTAAAGCCCGTGATGCGGAGAAATTGACGCGTAAAGAGGCCGCTGAGTTTGCCGGGGCGGTGTTGAAGGACAGTGACTGGTTGCCGGGGTGCATGGCATCTGTTGACGCGCAGCAGGAAAGCGATGAAAGCACCGGTAATGCTGATGCTGCCGATATTGATGACACCGCCAATGATAACGTTGCCGCCTAACTGACAGGGAGCTGCCGCCGCAAGGCGGCAGAGCAACAGGATGAATAATCAAAAATTGAGCCTTGCGCAGCTAACCGTGATGAGTGCGAGCGATTTGGAAGAATACCGGAACCGGGGCAGGGAATGGCGTCGCCAGTTGAATAATGTTGTGCTCGGTGAGTTGGCGCTGCCGGAGGGCTGGGTGGCTAACGCCGAAGAGGCGTGCGAGTTCTGCGGTCAGGTGCCGGTTGTATGCCGGATCAGCCCGAAGGGTGACGATGTTACCGCGATATTTCTGTGCAGCGCAGGCGCTGAGGTCGCGGGATGGTCGGCAGTGCTTCCGTACCAGGGAGATAGTTTGTCTACAAACCAGGGTAACCGTATTGCCTGGTTGCATACTGCCGATAACTTTGACCCGGAGACGGTGAATCAGGTACTGAAGACCGTCGGCGAATATTATCGGAGCGGGTTTAACCAGCCGGTGCAGTTGGCGGCGGCTCTGCGTATGGGAGGGCTTTGCGTATGATCCCGAGTAATCGTGCGTTGGTACCTGTCAACGAATACCAGCAAGCCGCCGTTCATGCTGTGGTGCTGGTCGAACGCAAGAAAGAGCAGGGGAAGCGGATCGCAGCATTTCCGTATGCCAAAGCCTTCTTCAAAGTGCTGAACAACGGGCGGGGGCAGATTCGAGCCAACGACATCCGCCAAATATCGTCCAACTATTTCCCGGAAGAGCGGGGTGGCGCATCGATTGCGCAATATATTGAGGCGCTGGACAGGCTTATTGAGAGCGGTGGCCAGTATAGTCCGCTGCCGTTGTCCGGAGACGTAGTGGCAACCCTATTCCCCGCCTATGGCGAACTTTGCCGCGAAAGGCGTGAACGCAAGTGGGATATGCAGTCCCAGCGGAAACATCGCCGGCGATCGCGGGAAGAACAGCAGAAGCGCCGGCGGTATCAGAACCAATTGGCGCAGGCCGAAGTTGAGTTGGCATTTTCTACCCCGTCCACGATTGGGGCGTGGTATGCGTACTGGAGTAAACAGGACATTTACGAAGACGATCTGACCGAGGTTTTTTTCGCATGGTTCGAACGGTGGCCGTGCATGGCTGGCAGTAAACTCATGCACTTCAAGAATGATGCTCTTTGGTGTGTCATGGAAAGGCTGAAGGGGTTTGAAGGGTATTTGTCTGAAGCTGAGCGGGTATTCAATTCACTGTTAGTACCGAACAAATTACCGTTTGATGAGGTGTAGGGATGACACATAACGAGTTGAATGCCGTAGCCGTAAGATGGCTTAAACGCCCAGAAAGTGCCAATGGTCCGGGGTGTCAGGTTGCTTTGACAGAGGTCGGCGGACTTTATGGAGGTGAACGAGCCGATGCCTTTGGATATCGCTGGGGCTTTGATGGCGGGTCGGTCGTTGTTGAGTCGAAAGTTAGCCGTTCTGACTTTCTCGCCGATCGGGCAAAACCACATCGTAATGGTACAATTTCGGGCATGGGTACTTATCGGTATTATATTTGCCCTGAGGGTTTAATTGATATCAATGATTTACCACACGGTTGGGGACTTTTATGGGTGAACAAACGTGGACATGTCAAATTGAAAGCAGGGCATATCTGCTGCTACAGGGTTATGGGATATCGCGGTCGAGATATTACCCCATTTTGGCAGCATACCGCTGATCTACGGTTCGAGTTGGATATGCTGGCTCATGCACTGGTGCGGTTCGGTGATCCAGAAGAAACCAAAACATTGGTTCGTGAGGCTCATCGGGTTCAGAATCGATTGACGAAAGAAATCAATGAGCAGAAAGAGAAGCTGAAACAATACAGCCATGATCGTTATCTGCTACACCTTTACCAAGAACGGTATGGGGTTATATTGAATTAACAAGAGGGGAAATTAACTCCATGCGAATTCAGGGCATATTTATTTGGATCGAGGGCGCGGTTGGTTTTGTACTTTACCTGCTTTTGGAGGCGACCATTCGGGATGTCTATCCAGTCCTTGCGCGTAGCAGTGATACATGGCAATCGTGGGCGTTTCCCGTGATTGTTTGCGTGCTGGCCATCGATGTCGGTGAGACAGTGCGACACCGCCGACATTTCAAAGGGCCGAAAGAGAAAGCATAAAAACCAACAAGGCGCCTGACGGCGCCTTTCTCTTGCCTGCTTCCGGCGCGGCCCTCTTCCTCATTTTTTTTCATCGTTTTGTGGCACGATGCGGCCCAGGTTTTTGCTGTACTCCCGGTGTATCTTCAGTCTTTCGAAAAAATAGTCCTGCAGGTGAGTAGGTTGGGTGGCGGCTACTTGTTCGGCGATCACTGGCTGGTTATAGCGTTCTTTGAATGCGACACCGGCAGCCTCTTTGTCGACGTAGATCTTGTCCATTTCTTCTTTCGTTTTGTTCGCCAGGTTAAACGACATGATCGGTTCCTCCAGATAATTCCCGTCATTATACCCGGTTGCTCGGTCACTGCCGCTGCAGGGGCATCAATTGCCGGCAGTGCACCAGGTTCCGTAGAAAAAACGACAATATCTGGAACTGGGGCGGTGGCCGGCCGCAAGCGTCCACCCATCAGCCCTACTCGGCTAGCCATCCGCTGGCGGATGACAAGTCTCACCGAACCCGCGAGCGCTTTCGGGCCTGTCGGCTAGGGTCCGAAAGCCAACGGCCAAGGCAGGCGCTTGCAGCAGGCGGTTGCCTGCGCCGCTTTCACTGTTCGACGCCTGGGCGACGATCGCTAATGACGCCCCGGCGTGTCGCCGTGTCGGGTGTGTTCCTACTCATCTCACCGGTGGCTATCCCTCATCAGCCCTTACGCGGCCGCTTTTGTAGCACCGTCGCCCGTGTGCCCTCAAGGGTGAAATACACGCCGCAAGCGGCGCCCTTGCTGTCCCCCGTTCGCGTCGCTACTGCAGCTTTTTGCCGCGCCAGGTTCCGACGAGAGATAAACCAACCACCGAAGAGGGATGCCAGCATGAACACACAAAACGTCAACGTCAAAACCGCCACGCAGGAACACTCTGAAAGATATGGGGAAGTGAACCTGGGTCCGGTCGATGATATTGAACCGTGGGAAAAGCCCGGAGTGAAGTACCCGGAGGCAATCAGAGCCTTGGATATGGAGCTTGTCTATTTGAAAGACATGAACGAGTCATATGCCGAAAATATTTTGGCGGATGATGCACTTGAAGAGGCACTTTACGAGATCTTCAGGAGAATGGCCGAATGGGCTGCAGGGGGTTCGGTGGTGTACTCAAATGATGAAAAGCCGAAACTCGATTATGAAATCATCCAATATTGGGTCAAAGCACAGCAATGTACCCGCGAGTGGTTTGGTGCCATTGGTGAAAGAGCGGTGGAACATGCGCGGTATCGATTGGACCTTACTCTGAGAGTCGAAAACTCATATAGATAAAGTACTTTTGTGCTTTGCAAAAGGTTGAAATGTGCCCATCTTGGGGATATAATATCCCCAAGTAAAGGATAATAACTTGAGGTGATATGGACGCATTATTTGTCGAGTTACCGCCGTTTGAGCGGCACCGCGCTGAGTACCTCACCGATGATGAGTTTCGTGAATTTCAGCAAATGCTGCTGAAAAACCCGGAGTGTGGCGATGTTATCAAACATACCGGGGGGTTACGTAAAGTACGTTTTGCCGACTCGAGGCGGAACAAGGGCAAGCGGGGCGGGATACGGGTGATTTATTACTGGTATCTGGAAAAATCACATTTCCTGTTGTTTACCCTGTACGACAAAGACCAGAAAGATGATCTAACCAAAGCTCAACAGGATTTGTTGCGCGGAATGCTTGAACAGGCGAAGAAAAGAGGTAAATCATGATTGAACGTGACATTTTTGCCGAATTGCAGGAAGGGATGGATGCCTGGGGCGAGTTCAATGAAGGAAAGAAAACGCTGCGTACTCACCGCGCAAGCATTAAATCGGTATCTATGACGCCAGCAGAGGTGAAAGCAGTACGAGAAAAGCTGAAGCTGTCACAGGCCGTTTTTGCGCAGTATCTGCATACCGGTGTCACCACATTGCAGAACTGGGAGCAGGGGCTAGCGAAACCCAATAAACAGGCCGTCTTGCTCATCAAAATGGTCGATAAGAACCCGCTAACGTTGAACGAGCTGGCGACGTTGTAGCGTCAGCGTCCGTTAAAGCTGATTTAAGCCACCAAAAAGGAGTTTGATATGTCCAGTCGTCAGATTTTACTTAGCCTTATCTGGTGCGTGGCATGCGTATATGGCGGGTATTTCCTTAATAAATACTATTTTGGTGAGGCAAATCCTTATGTCTGGGGGGCAACCGCGCTCATCATCGTTACGGCTTTATTCTTGCGGGTTACTTCCTCAAAAGGAGACTAATGATGTCGAAACTTGTAGCGCAACCTGTCAGCGATAAAGAACCTGATCTATTGATCGGTAACGAAAACCACCCCCTCAAAGTACAGGATCTGGCAGGTAAAGTGCTGGCAAGTATCAGTCCCGATGATACCGGCTGGACCCATGCCCAATTGCTGGCGATTGATATCGACAGCATGGCGCCCGAAGGATGGGATGCGTACCTGGGTGACGAATGGATAGGCAGTTCTGAAATATAAGCGGGGAACGCCTCGCTACAGGCAGCGATAACATGGCGCTGCTTCTTTTGCACCTGCAGAAGAAAAGGCAACAGAGCATCATCGAGAGACGGCGCCTGTGGCGCCGTTTGTCGTAGTGTGGCCCCGTATAAGCTGATTAGGGCTATCTGATTGAAGTTATCCTGTTCGGCCTTGCTTCTTCCTCGTATTAATAGAAAACCTCTTTGATTTGCAAAGCCAGGATATGTCCTTTGTTATCGATTGCCGGTGTGCCAGGGACATCAGGGAAAACTACATGGCCTGGTGCTTCCTTCGGTAGCCGGCCGCAAGCGTCCAGCTATCGAGCCCTACTCGACTAGCCATCCGCGTGCGGATGACAAGTCTCACCGAACCCGCGAGCGGTTTCGGGCCTGTCGGCTAGGGTCTGAAAGCCAACGGCAACGGCGAGGGCAGGCGCTTGCAGCAGGCTGTTGCCTGCGCCGCTGTCACTGCTCCCGCTGATGGCGGGAGCGCTAAGGACGCCCCGACGTTCCGCCGTGTCGGGTGTGTTCCTGCTCGCGGTTCGTCCGGTGCTTATCTCTCGGCCAGTCCTCTCGCAGGGCTTAAACGTAGCACTGCCTGGTCATCACTCGAAGGGGTTAAATGTACTCCGCCAAAAACTTTCCTCCCCCTGGTCAGAAACTTTTCGTCTCCGCCCCTTGAGCTCTGCCTGCGGCCGCACTCCGTTCGCCCTTGCCGCGAGAGAACTCACCGAGAGATGACATAACCACCAAGGAGAAAACCAGCATGAACACACAGAACGTCAAGACCGCCGCTCCTGAATCTTCCGAAAGATGGGAGACGAAAGCCTGCCTATTTGAAACTCAGGTGCTGGGCCGTTACAACGTCAAATTTTCAGCGCCCTGCTTCGGGGGCGGCGTCACTCTCAATTGCAGTCATGTGACCAATGCAGTCAATGCTTTTGACGCCGTAGTGCGCTTTACACGCGAAACCCATGCAGTCGATTGCATCGTGTATGACGTGGAGCAAACCGAAGAAGTGCGAGCCGTATGTGTGAGCACAACAGGTTATCGCTTTGTTCAGCGGGGCTATATCTGGCTTTGCCTCGATACCGGCGTGATTGTCGATGTTTCGCAGGATGGCAGTATGCGACGCGGCGATGATGGGCAACCGATCCCCGCTTTTGGCAAATTAACCCGAATTTAATCGGTGGATTACCACCTTAACCTGAAGGAGAAATCAATGTATCAGACTCAGGAAATGACCACAGAAAACCGCATGAATTGGGACTACAGCGCGGGCGCAGAAGCGGCTTATTGGCAACAGCGTGAGAAACAGGCACGTACTGACGTTGAAGAGATCACGCTGCAAAAATTCATGGACGCGATTGCTGTGATGTATCCGCGTGACTGGTGCGGGGATGTTAATTGCGAATCTTTCAAGCTGGCAGAGATGTACTGCGGGGAAGTGACCGAGATTTTCGCGAAAGTGGGTGATCGTTATTTCAAATTCCGCGATGTGGTGTCGTTACCGCATAACGCCATTTTGGCGCGGATCGATAAGGAGGTTCTGAGTCGGGAAGTGCAAGCCCGGAAATGAAAAAAGCAGGCTTTCGCCTGCTCTCTCGTGCCGGTTTACCCCTGAGAAAGTTAGACCGGCGCTCAATCAAGTGACACGGAGATAACCATGAAATCAATTGAAGCATCAATCATGACAGTAACAGAGGCGTATGTAAAGCAACTGACGGAAGAGGCTGAAGGCGTCAAACGTCAGCAGCGGATCGCACGCGGGTGTATTGCGGCCGGTGACGTCGATCGCAATTTGCGGGCCTTGGGCCGTCATATTGCCGGGTGTGCCCGCAAGGGTAAATCAGTGCACGTTCCTGCAATGTGCGTCAGTGAATGGGGGCACGTTCTGCGTGCGCTGGAGTTAACGCGGGCGATGGCCTGATAACGCGAGCCGCCCCAGAAAAGGGGCGGCTATTCACCGAATCGGAGCATGCCGCCATGTTAACTTTAAAACCACTGCTGCAGGTAAATGATGGAATTCAATACTGATTTTAAATCCCCGTCGGTCGGGTTGGGTTCTAAAAGGCCAGAAAAAAAATCTGATGGCCAAGTGTTCTTTACTGCGCCTATTTCCTCCCCGAAATCTGTCATCGCTGCGCCGCTCGAAAAAGTGGCCATTCAACAGCATTCCGAACACAAGAAGAGGATTCCGCAGACAATCATCAAACCTGCGCTGGCCAAGGTCGATCCGCGAAAGCAATTTTTGACCATTTTTCGTGAAACTGCCCGAAATCGTCATCGTTATGAGGTGTTCAGCGATTTTGTGAAGCTATCTGCCTGTGCTCTTGAAAATGCATGCCTCAAGTCGCCGGTCATCGAGGAGGAGTATCTGGCTACCGTCAGGCGCTATGAAAAGGCCGACGCAGTGCGTATGAGCAACCTGCTGGCTTGTCTTGTGATGGGCCTGGAACAGGGCATGTGTGACTTCCTGGGAAGCCTGTTTATGGAGCTTGAGCTAGGCATCAATAGCATGGGACAATTTTTTACGCCCTTTCCTATTTCTGAGTTAATGACAGGTCTCGTTGCCGGGGATCGCATAGCTGAGTTGGAAAACTCACCCTATATCACGCTCAGTGAGCCAACTTGCGGCGCCGGTGGGATGGTCATCGCCTTTGCCAAGCATATGCTTGAAAGTGGTTACAACCCGCAAACTCAGCTAAGAGCCGACTGTGTAGACATCGATCAGGTCGCGGCCCGGATGTGTTACATCCAGTTGTCATTACTGGGTATCCCGGCGAGGGTAGTGATTGGCAACTCCTTAACACTGAAATACCAGCGGGAAATGTATACCCCCTTTTGGTATCGGGTGACGTCTATACGCTGGCCGATGTATCAACAATAACTAAGTCAGGCAGGGGATACCTTGCCTGATAAGCCATACCGGATAACGATGAAATCGACACATTGCCGGTGTTGGGGAAATTCACAACGCAATGCGGGCCAAAGGGCAAACACTAAGAGGGAACGACGCCTGCGTCGTCGTTCTTCTTACCTGGCCTCTTCTCAAGCAGTTTTCTCGTCTCTATCATCATTTTTTCTTGTGCCGGCGATGACTTTTCCGGGGACTTATTCATGTACAGGCAGTGTATTAGGTTCGACAGCAAAAGCCATAACGTCTGGGGCGTTGGCTGGCCGCAAGCGACCAACCATCAGCCTACTCGGCTAGCCATCCGCTGCGCGGCTGACAAGTCTCACCGAACCCGCGAGCGGTTTCGGGCCTGTCGGCTAGGGTCTGAAAGCCAACGGCAACGGCGAGGGCAGGCGCTTGCAGCAGGCTGTTGCCTGCGCCGCTGTCACTGCTCCCGCTGATGGTGGGAGCGCTAAGGACGCCCCGACGTTCCGCCGTGTCGGGTGTGTTCCTGCTCGCGGTTCGTCCGGTGCTTATCTCTCGGCCAGTCCTCTCGCAGGGCTTAAACGTAGCACTGCCTGGTCATCACTCGAAGGGGTTAAATGTACTCCGCCAAAAACTTTCCTCCCTCTGGTCAGAAACTTTTCGTCTCCGCCCCTTGAGCTCAGCCTGCGGCCGCACTCCGTTCGCCCTTGCCGCGAGATGACTCACCGAAAGATAGAAATAATAACCCGAGGAGAAAAACAGCATGAATACACGAAACGTCAACGTCAAAACCGCCACAAGAAAATCTACCGAAAGATTTGATGAAAAAATCATTTCTGTTGAGGCACGAGCGAAAAAAATCATTGTCGTTGGCCAGGTTGTTAGCACCGAACTTTATGGGTTGGGAAGAGGGGGGTGTCTGCTCAATTAATGGTGAGCAATCTCAATACGGTCAAGATAAAAATGTGAATGGGGTTATCCGGCAGGGTGGTGGAAACGCAAAGTTTGATATTGCATTTTTTAATGGCGAACGTTCACGGTTCATTCCTGAGTGCATTTTACGAAGTGCGCAATGGTCTATTCATGAAGAGGTCGCCACGGCTGATGCAGTAAAAATGGCCATTGAATATACCGATGTGATCACAGAAAAAAAAGCGGAAGAAGAGAAGTTGGAAAACGAAAGGTTTTCCAAGGAAAAGGAGAGGTTTTCCAAGGAAAAGGAGAGGTTTTCCAAGGAAAAGGAGAGGGAGAAAAACTTACCTGAGTATAAATTATTGCAGACTGATGATCTCGGGGCAAAGGGTGTAGCCATTAACATAAGAAAAGAACTCAAAGCTGCACATCCAAAAGTTAAGTTTTCTGTTCGTAAGCGGGATTATGATTGTGTGTATATTGGCTGGACAGATGGGCCAACAGAAGAACAAGTTCGAGAAATTACCGACAAATATAAGTATGGTCGCTTTGATGCAATGCAAGATATGTATGAAGACAATAGCTCTCCGTTCAATGAAGTTTTTGGCGGAGATAAGTACGTTTTTACACAACGGGAACGGTCAGACGCACTTATCAAAAAAGCGTTAGATATTGCATTGGAAAAATACGGCAGTGAACTTATTACTAAGGAGTGTACTCTAGAAGCATATAACAATGGTGTATTGAATAATTACCGTCGTGATTTTTTCTATCACGGTCTATCTCATGAAATCCATATCATTGCTCAGAGTTTAGTTCTGTGATGTCATGCCCCGGTCAGGATTCTGACTGGGGCGTTTTTCGATGGGAACATACAGTTTTAGAAATGAGGCTTCATATCAGGATTTTTAGTGCGCAGATAAGCCTCATACCCCATTGAGGGGGTGAGGCTTATTCTCCCCGCCCGCCCAGCGAGAAATAAATTTCCCGCTCCCGCTGCCCCAAGGGGCGCCCTGGTTAGCACCAAAATCAGATATGATTTTGGTGGTGAGGGGTTTGAGTTATAAGCTTATCCACATCTACACAATCATCGTTATTTCACCTTGCTCCGGTGAAATAACCGCTCCCGTTCATTTCCTCTCGGGTTGGATAGGAAATTTCACTGGCTTTGATTCATGTGCATATGTGGATAAGAGTTCTGTGCTAGTTCGAAGCTAAGGATTCGTCTTTCTGGATAGATAACTGGTTTTTTCTTGCCTTTATTTGTCGATAAGTGATGTAAATTTTCTTTGCATACACTTGCCGTAACTCTTCATGAATTGGTTTCTTTGTTGAAAATCCAGCATTATAAGCTCCGACAGCTCGCCAATTAACACCCCAACGTTTAAACGCAATGGCAAGATAGTAAGCCCCTGTATAGATATTTAGGCATGGATCAGCTATTAGCTTTTCTGGTGTTATCCCGAACTGGCTCAAATGAGGGAAGTTCTGAGAATCGATCTGCATTCGGCCAACGCCATAACCTATAGATTGATTGGTGCCAATTGCATTGTCCCTATAGCTTGACTCATTAAAGTCAATTGCCTGAAGAAGGTCTGGATCGATTTTATAGTCTCTACCCGCTCTACTATAGCAATCAGATGCGACCCCTTCTGTAGCAAAAAGACTAAGTGCAATTGCTAGCGTTATTGCTTTCATTAATCCCTCCGAAGTGACGCATGAAGCGTCGAATTTTTTAAAGAAAAAACCAACCTGGAATTTCACGAGATAACAGAGAAATCACATATACAAATATGCACTCCTCACTAAATAGCATCACACCCCACGCAAGATTTCATCTTGCCTGATAAACCTTTAAAAACAGAGTGTTACTTAGTATTTTGAGTTTTCATATGATTTTAAGTATGAAAACAATACTCTTGAACAACTCTACATATACTCTAAGAGTACTCTGAGTGCACTCTTTATAGAGTATTATCTATATAACATATAGTTATATAGAGTATATATTCTGTATTTTATACATATCTTATGCTGATGTATAATATAGAGTTTGTGTTTTATTCACTACTGTCGTTGCCGACGAAATGTGAGG
>NZ_JACJFQ010000043.1:0-30474 GCF_014164835.1 Serratia sp. OS31
CACCTAAGCATTGCCCATGCCACATTGATGAAAAGCTGCGTCACACAAATAAATAATATAACTATATCAATATATTAAAGATTCATAATAACTACCAATGCCAATAAAGCCACTGGCTTACTATTCATTTCTATTGTTTTTTGTGTTCCATGTCGCAACGCATGGGACACATTCATGATACAAAAATGCAACACTTTAATTGGCGGGAGTTGGGTATGCTGCATAAAGACCAGACCACCCAGACCGGGTGTCTCTCTGACGACGATCGCCTGTCACTCTCCGGCCCCCTGTCCGAATCCTGGTCACGCAGCCGGCACTATGGCCTCAAGCGAAGCGACGATCATGTTCCTTTTATCCGGCCGACGCTATTGAAAGAAGTGCGCGGGCAAAACGGTTGGGTTGCGCAGCTCGCGCGGCCGCTGCTCGAGCGCTTGGGCAGTGAAATCAACCGCCAACCCTCCATTGTGGTGGTGTCCGACGCCGGTGGTCTGGTCCTGGAAACCTGCGGAAACACGCACTTTTTGCGTAAGGCATCGCGGGTCTCTCTGGCACCAGGCAATCTGTGGGGCGAGCAGGAGCGTGGCACCAATGCCATCGGTACCGCTTTGGCAATGGGGGCACTGTGCGAAGTCAATGGCGACGAGCATTTTCTCAATCAGAATGCCGGGCTTTACTGCTCCGCAGCGCCGATATATCGCCCCGACGGCCTGATCGCCGGCGTATTGGATATCTCGACGCCGGCCCAACACCCTTACAGCGAAGCAGGTTCGTTGATTCTGCAGGCTGTCCGGCACATTGAACATCAATGGGTGAAAAGTTGTGTCACCGACCGTCATTGGACACTGCGCCTGCACAGCGATGTGCGGGTTCTCGGCAGCGCTCATGAGATGATATTGGTGTTTCGCGATGAAATTCTCACCGCGGCCAACCGATTAGCGATGCAGGAATTCAACCTCAGCGCGGCGGCCTTTGGGGCAATGGACTTTGCCTCGCTGTTTCCGGAAATGTCCCTCCAGGCCCTGAATGCGCCACGACAGACTCTGGCAGTGAATAATCGTCACTATTATTCACTGTTGCAGATGCCGGAGCGCCCAACGCAGTACGTCAGGCCGCCGCTGCAGCCTTATGATCGTGACGGTGCCGACCGGCAAAAAGCCCTGCGTATTCTTAATGCCGGGCTGGCGCTATGCATTAGCGGGGAAACCGGGTGCGGCAAAGAGTATTTCAGCCAGCGTTTGTTCGAGGAAAGCCACCGGCGGCAGGGCAACTTTGTGGCAATCAACTGTGCAGCCCTGCCGGAAAGCCTGATCGAGTCCGAGCTTTTTGGCTATGCGCCAGGGGCTTTTACCGGCGCCAGCAGCAAAGGCTACGTCGGCAAGATAAGAGAGGCCGACGGCGGGGTACTGTTCCTCGATGAGATTGGCGATATGCCATTGAGTTTGCAGACCCGGTTATTGCGGGTACTGCAGGAAAAGACGGTCACGCCGCTCGGCAGCCGCGTCAGCTATGCGGTTGATTTCTCGCTTATCTGTGCCACCCACCAGGATCTGGAACAGCGGGTGACGGCAGGGGCATTCCGCGAAGACTTGCTGTACCGCATTCAGGAATTCAGTCTGCGCATATTGCCGCTGCGGCAGCGCGCTCACGTTGATCGCTTCATCCTCAATCTCTGGCGCGAATTGGGTGGTGATGAGCGGGGTATCAGACTGGCACCGGACGCTATCGCGGCCTTGGCCGGTTATTCCTGGCCCGGTAATGTGCGGCAGCTGTTGAGCACTTTGAAAGTGCTGCTGGCTTTGACCGATGACGGAAGCCTGATCAGGCTGGAGGATCTGCCGGAGCAGTTTCATCTGCTTGCTCGCCCCGTAGCGCCGCAGAGCGTATCGGTGGACATGTTGGAGGCCATTCGAAACGCCAGGGGCAATATCAGCCTGGCGGCGAAACGCCTGGGGATCTCGCGCAGTACGCTTTACCGCAAGATGGAGAAACATCGTACCGAGAACTGACAAAACGGGGCCCATTCAGGGCCCCGCCAGACTGCTGACAAACACTCTAAAAGGCTAACCGGTAGGGGGCGAACATGTTCGACCCGGTTTAACCTATTGATTATGCCGCGCCCCTACCATTAACCACAGAGCACTTTGTCTGCGACCTAACGGTGCCCATTCAGGACCCCGCGTGGTGATTATTTATCGCCCAAACCCTGCGGGTTGATTTCGGATTGTTCGATTTTCTCGTCGCTTTCCGCCCAGCGATCCAACACCTTCAGGTAACTGCCGTTGGCAATAGCGCTATTGAGCGAAGCCTGCACCGCATCCACCAAACCATTGCCTTTCTTCAGCGTGACGGCAATGTTGGCGCTGCGCGGCCAGCCCCCCGGCACGATGCCGACCAACCGGGTTTTACCGGTCAGTTTCGCCTGATAAGCGCCGGACACGTTCGGCCCGAAGGTCGCATCCGCACGACCGGACTGGATGGCCAGCGTCGACGCCGCCTTGTCGGTGACATAAATCGGCTGAAGGGCAGGTAACCCCTTGGCCTGGTTCTCTTTATCCCAGGCCAGCAGCACGGCTTCCTGATTGGTGCCGGAGTCTACGATAATCTTTTTGCCGGCAATGTCCGGCGCCGATTTTATCGAGGTGATCTTACTGTCGGATTTCACGTAGAAGCCCAACGTATCCTGGCGATAGGTGGCGAAGTCGAATTTGGTTTTACGTTCCTGAGTGACGGTAATGTTGTAAACCGCGGCGTCGTATTTACCTGAGGTGACGCCTAACGGCCAGTCTTCCCATGAGGTCGGCAGCAGTTTCAGTTTCAACCCCAGCCCGTCGGCAACCAGCCTGGCAATATCCGACTCGCTGCCAATCACCGTTTTATTGTCGCGGGCGTACAGACCGAACGGTGGGCCGCTGCCCAGGATCGCGACGGCTACGGTCAGGGTTCCCGGTTCAACGAATTTGAACCCGGCGGGGATCTTGGCCGCAGCCTCCGGATCCTTCTGGGTATGAATAGGGGTTTCGTTGGCGATCAGGTCCAGACCCGGTGCGGCATGGGCCAGCGCGGAAAGGCTCAGGAGTGCCGCCGCTGCGGTGAGTTTTGCGCTATGTATCATTATTATTACCTGCATTATTATGTTGTTGAGGCGGTCAACTCACTATCCTTCAAGCCGCTAAATCTGTGAACGAACAAAATTGGCTAACTAATTTTAGAAACGGTCAGGTTACAAAGGAGGGGGAGTATTCGGTGAGCGTGAAGGGCTTAAACGTCGAGAATTTTGCGCATGAAAGCATTTTGCAGCACTACGCCACGCAAGACCGGACTTTTCCGTTCAACAACCTCAAATCCCTGGCGGATAAAGAAGGGTTCTGCGGTTTTACTGACGTTCGAGGTCAGCTGCTTTAGCCCCAGCCGTCTGGCTTCTTCATGAATACGCTTCATCAATAAAGTCCCAACGCCTTGTCGGGCATAGGCGCCGGATACAAAGAAATGATCGATATAGCCGTAAGGTTGGAGATCGGCATAGCCAACGATTTCCTTATCAATCTCAACGACAAAGGGGCGTAAATTTCTCATGTGTGCCGCCCAAAGCTGTTGATCAATATCGGCGGGAGCCCAGGCATTGACCTGTTCAGCGGTGTAGTCGCGTGATGCGATCTTATGTACCGCAGAGAAAAAAACGCGAAACAGCGCAATTTCGTCACCCGTTATGAACTGTCGAATCATCATTATTTCCCTAAAAAATACCGGAAAGTATTGTACCTGCTCAGGAGTTTGAAAGGATATTTTCTCGTAGCATATTGATTACTTTGGCCGCTTCGACGGCCTGGCTGAACAGAAATCCTTGCCCCAGGTGATAGCCGGAATCACGCAGCGTTTGCCGCTGTAGCTCGGTTTCAATACCTTCCGCAATAATATCAATGGATAATTTCTGCCCCAAAATACCCATGCTTTCCACGATGCCCAAAATCGCCGGTTCGTTATTCATGCGGCGGATGAAATCCCGATCCAACTTGATGCAGTCCAGAGGGTAGTCCATCAGGTGTGTAAAGGAGGAATGCCCGGTGCCAAAGTCATCAAGCGCGATCCTGATCCCCATTTCCTTAAGCATTTGCAAAGCGCGCAGCACATACTTCGAACCGTGCTTGTTGAATGCATGTTCAGTGACCTCCAGTTCAATAAGATGGTGGGGGATGCGAAACATTTGCAGACGCCGCAGGAAAGTTTCGGCGTAGTTATCACGTAAAAATTCGATAGGTGCGGCATTCAAAGACACCGGTAATACCTCAACGCCAGACGCGATCCAGCCGGCGATATCGGCAAAAACCTTCATCTGCATGGTTTCGCTGATCTTGGTTGCCAATTCGTAATCGTTGAATGCTTCGACGACGGTTTCGGGCATCCTCATGCCCTGTTGCGGACAATACCAGCGCAGCAGCGCCTCGAAGCCCACAATGGCGCCGGTTGCCAGGCTGACCTTGGGTTGGTAGCTGGGGCGGATTTGATTGTCGCGGACTATCTGCCGGGCGTGATGAAGCTGCGCCGCACGCTCTTTTGCCTTATCCATCATCTGTGGGTGAAACATATAAACGCCGCCCCGGCCGCCGTCCTTGAGCTCATACAGGGCGGTATCGGCGCATTTCATCAGCTCCGAGGCGTCGCGGGCATCCTGAGGATAGCGTGCGCAGCCGATGCTCATACCGCAATGTAGCGTTTTGCCGCCATGGGTAATTGGTGACTCGAGCTGCATCAGAAAGGTATTGGCGATTTTGTAAATATCCTGCTCGTTTTCAACGTCGCCTATCACAATCGCAAACTCATCGCCGCCCAAACGGGAAACGAATGAGTTTGGATTTAAATAAGCCGTCAGCCGGCGGGACAAGACGCGTAGCAGATGATCGCCGGCGGCGTGCCCAAGGGTGTCGTTAACCAGTTTAAAATGGTCGAGGTCCAGCAAAATCAACCCGAGGGATTTATTGCTGCTCAGGGCTCGCTTCATTTCCTGTTTTAATTTTTTGTTGAATAACCGCCGGTTGGGCAGGCCGGTCAGTTCGTCGTATTCACTGGCGATCAGCAAACGTTTTTCCGCTATTCGCTGAGAGCTGACGTCGCGTGAGACGCACAATATATTTTCTATTCGATCCTCGTTATCGAAGACCGGACTGAGAATATTGTCCCAATGCTGCAGCTTGCCGTCAGGCGTAGCGCTAAGGCCGGCGAAGCGGGCGTTTTTACCGGTTAGCACTTTACGCAGCGCTTTTTTGCCGCGCGAGCGCACTTCGGGTTGCAGCAGATTCAGCCAGGGCATGCCAAATTGCGGTTGGTGCTCATCGATGCCCAGAGCGACGCTGCCGGCTCTGTTCATGTGCAGTAGCGTGCCGTCATTATTAATGACCTTGATGCAGTCGACGCTGGCATCAAGCATGTTTTTCTGCGCGGCCAGCGTGGTGGAAATGCGTTGTTTCTCCAATACGGAATCATGGATGTCGGTGCCACTCAGATACCAGTGTATTTCCTCAGTATCAGGCATTTTATTTGCGCCAAACGACAGTAAAAACCAGCGGTATTCACCGTTGTATTGCCGCAGGCGAGCTTCATTGACGAAAGAGCCAGCCGTGGCTATTGCCCGCTGCCATAGCGGTTCGATCAGGGGGTATTCGGCAGGGTGCAAGGCTTTCAACCAGCAAGTGCCTGGGTTATCAGATGAGGAGAGGCCGGTATATGCACACCAAAGCTTATTGAAATGTCCCCCGAGGCTATTACCCATGCCAATGAGATTAGGTAAACCATTAAAAATTTCATTAGCCATATCCACAGGCGGTTTTTCATCACTGCGCTCGGGTAGAACACTCATTCGTCATTTCCTCTGAAAACCACCTGTCATTTATGCTAGCCAATAAAAAGCCTGCGGGTGGAAATATTCAATAGCCGTTTCTGCGCGATAAAAAAGCCGCCAGAGAGAATGAGATATAAAATCGGTTAACACATTAGGAATACTCTCGTATTTCCGCCTTTTAATGAGCCAATTTAATTAGGTATTGGCTATTAAACAGTTGCCCGCGAATATAAAAAAGCCCCCGCGGTGAGGCGGGGGCTGGCGATCATAACCTGTGGTTAGATTTATTTATCAAGTGCATAGGCAATCACGTAATCACCACGGTCCGGCGACTGACGAGCGCCACCGGCGGAAATCACGATGTATTGCTTACCGGTGGTCGGTGAAACATAACTCATTGGCGTGCCGCCGCTGCCGACAGGCAAGCGCGCTTTCCACACTTCTTTACCGGTGGAAGAGTCAAAGGCCCGCAGGTAGTAATCCTGAGTGCCGGCAATGAACACCAGGCCGCCCTGAGTCGCCAGCGTGCCGCCGAGCGTCGGCATGCCCACCGGCATTGGCGCACGCATTTTGATGCCGAATGGCCCGGTATCCTGAACTGTACCGGCCGGGACTTGCCACACCACTTTCTGCGTTTTCAGATCGATCGCCGACAGGGTACCAAACGGCGGTTTCTGACAAGGAATGCCCAGAGGTGACATGAAACGGTTTTTGTTAACGCCATAAGGCGTGCCTTTTAACGGCACCGCACCCATACCGGCATTAACCGATTCACCGCCATTGCTGGCCGGGGTATTGGCATTGTTTTTTTGCGGGATCATTTGTACCCACAGGCCCAAACGCATGTCGTTGGCGAAGATGTAATGGTTGTTCGGATCGGTCGACAGACCACCCCAGTTCATGCCGCCCAAAGAGCCAGGGAAGCTGAGTGAGATATCGGTGTCCGGTGCGGTAAACAGGCCGTCGTAGCGCATGGATTTGAAGCTGATGCGACACATCAACTGATCAAACGGCGTGGCGCCCCACATGTCGGACTCAGTCAGTTTTTCGGCGCCAATCTGCGGCATGCCAACGGAGAAGGGTTGAGTCGCCGAGTATTGCTCACCGGGGATGGTGCGGGTTTTCACCGGCAGCTCTTTCACTTCGGTCAAAGGCTTACCGGTATGGCGATCCAACACGAAGATCTGACCGGTTTTGGCACCAATGACCAGGGCCGGTTTGGTGGTACCGTCCTTCATTGGGAAGTCGATCAGGCTTGGCTGCATCGGCAGGTCGAAATCCCACAGGTCGTTATGAACGGTCTGATAAACCCACTTCTCTTTACCGGTGGTGGCGTCCAACGCCAGGATAGAAGCGCCGTATTTGTGATCCAACGCGTTACGGTTAGCGCCCCACAGATCCACCGAGGAACTGCCCATCGGCAGGAACACGGTGTTCATCGCCGGGTCGTAGGACATCGGTGCCCAGGAATTTGGCGTGCTGCGGACAAAGGTCTGGCCGGGTTTTAAGGCCGAGTTTGGATCCTGATTACCCGGATCGAACGCCCAGCGCATCGCGCCGGTGATCACGTCAAAACCGCGCAGCACGCCGCCAGGCATATCAGTTTGTACGTTATCGGCTACGCGGCCGCCGACCACAACGGTAGTGCCCGCCAGCGTAGGGGCAGAAGTCAGCTGATATTTCGGATCGGCGGCATCGCCCAGACCGACTTTCAGATCAACCACGCCCTGGTTGCCGAAGTTCTGACAGAATTCACCGTTATCGGCGTTGATTGCCACCAGGCGCGCATCGATGGTGTTCATCAGAATACGGCGCTGGCAACTGTCGCCCGCAGCCAGGGTGACCGGCGTAGCGGGCGTAGAGCCAGGTACGGTCGGCTGTTGCAGGGGCTTGGCAACATCAAAGTAGGCCAGGCCACGGCAACGGTTCCAGACCTGGGATTTCGCGTTGATTTCACGTTTCCAGATCTCTTTACCGCTGTCGGCATCGACGGCAATCACGTTGTTATGCGGCGTGCACAGGAAGATACGGTTGCCGATTTGCAACGGCGTTTGCTGATCTTCAGCGCCGTTGCCATCCGGGCTCAACGGAGTATCGCCGGTGTGGAAGGTCCAGGCGACCTTCAGTTCTTTTACGTTGTCCCGGGTGATTTGGTCCAGCGCCACAAAGCGGCTGCCGCCCGGGGTATTGCCGTAGTTATCCCAATCTTTTTGTTGTTTGCTTTTGTCCACCGGGATCAGCGGCAACGGCTCGCCGCTGAAAGCCACGGTAGGGTGTGGCTGGAACATCTGCACAAAGGTGCCGACCATGCCAACGGCCAATACCGCACTTAGCAGGTAAGACAATTTTGCCAACGACGTTTTGCCTTCTGGCTTACGCAGTGCCGGCCAACTCAGGAAAGCCAACAGCATTAAACCGGCAGGGACCATCAGCCGCGAAACCAATGGCCAGAAATCGAAGCCGGCATCAACCACCGACCAAACCAGCGTGCCGACAAACACCAGCAGGAACAGCGGCACGGCCGAAGATTTGCGACGGAAGAATTGCACGGCGGAAAGCAGGGTAACGATACCGGCAATCAGAAAGTAGCTGCTGCCCCCCAGCGAAACCAGCTTACCGCCGGCAATGGCAAAGAATAGGCCGACAACGGTAAGGATTACCCCTAATAAACAACACCATAGTTTAAGTTTTATACCCGGATGGGCATTTGATTCAGGCATGTCTGAAAGACTCCAAGATAATGTTTTTCTTCATGTTTACCTCGAGTGATCGCGTCCGTGCCGTTCCCTGGTGGAGTGCAAGCAGAGCGTAAATCAAACGATGGAATGTCGATATTGTACCATTTGATTCATTATAAAGTTAAGGATATGTTGCCTGCTAACTAAATTCTTAGCCCGAATTGCAACAACTGCAGGGGAGTGTGCTCCATTCTTCTGAAAATCAATGCGTTGTGCTTAATCCAGGACCCCAGCAAATGTTTGAGGTTTTTTACTATGGGGTTGCGGTGGGGTCAGGTTCGATCGTCACCGGTATAAAGCTGGCGAACGCGATGAGTTTATTTACTTTCGTAAATTTATGGACTAGAGGATTTGTATTTAACTGAGCCATAAGCAAGCTAAAAACTTAATGCGAGATGATCTAACCCGGGAGGTAACGTGAGGTTGTTAAGAATAGTTTTTACCATGGGTCTGTTTTCCCCCTTTAGTGTGTTTGCCGGAGAGAGAGTAGCTCAGATCCAGCCGATTGTTTGGCAGTCGTGTGAGGAGGGAAAATTCAATCAATGGTTCGGGCAGGAAGAGATCCCCGAACATATGCAATGTGGTTATCTTGAGGTGCCGTTGTCCTATGGCGATGACGAAAACGAAACGCATGAAACAGTCAAAATAGCGGCTACTCGTTTGCCGGCCATCGGTAATAAGCGGGGGAGCGTGCTCTCTATTTCTGGTGGACCTGGGCTGGCGGGAATAAGGGTGCCTTTTGAGACGGCAGCACTGAATGAGAGCTACGATATTATTGGTTACGACCCCCGCGGTGTAGGCCAGTCCCGCCCAAAAATTTCCTGCCCGGCAACGCTGGATAATGACGCCGATGCGAATACGGCAAGTCTGGAAAAACAAAATGCGCAATGGGTCAAAGGGTGCATTATTAACACCCGACTTAATGTGCTGAAACATATAGGCACAGATGAGGCAGTCAATGATGTTGAAGCGTTTAGAATCGCTATGGGTGGAGACAAATTGAGCATCATTGCCTTTTCCTATGGAACCCAGGTGGCACAAATCTATGCCGAGCGCTTTCCTGAACAGGTTTCGGCAATGGTTTTGGACGGGGTGGTCGATTTAACCGATGATGCTTTCACCAGCGATTACAAACAGGCTCAGTCCTTTCAGCGCTCATTCGAAAGATTTGCCGCTTATTGCGAACAAAAAAGGAAGTGCCCATTAACTAAAATCAATGCTACGGCACAATATCATCAGTTGCTCGAAAAAGTGGACGGCCTGTCGCTGAGCGATGGCTATGGTGAGGCGATCAGTGGAGACAATATTATTCGCGCCACCACCAACACCTTGTATGCATCAGAGGATTGGCCGAAGTTAGCCAGGCTATTGCGTTCGATTGATAGCGGCAAGCCAGACGTTAAAACGTTGGCGATATTGGAAAATATGCAGGATAGCGAGGTTATTGCGCCGCAAAACGCGCCCCCAAGAGGCCATAACCGACCGCTGGCCGCGAGGGGACTGGCCGAGAAAAACAACGCTGAACAAGAGGCTGACAATTTAGCGGTGATTGCCTGCGCGGATTCAGCCACCCCCGGCGCTGACATCAAAAAGAGTCGATTAAAAGAGTTAGCTTTGGCAGAGGCTTCGGCATTCAGCAATTACCCAGCCAGCAAGATTCGTCCGCGCAACATCTGCGATACCTGGCCATTTAAAGGAAAGATTCAGCCGCATACTCCAGCCGTTTCTGCTGAACTGCCGCCATTATTATTTATTGCACAAAAATACGATCCGGCGACGCCTTACGCGGGAGCCGAAGCGATGGCGAAAGCTTTTAATAGCCCCCTCATCACTGTTGAAGGGGATGGGCATACGCTCGCGCTTTCTGGATTAAAGCTGTGCGTGGATGATGCGGTTATTGATTACTTTATAGACCCCAAGGCGTTTACAGGAAGTAAAAGGTGCTAGTTTTTATACGAAGAGAATATACCCAGTCGCTTTATATTTTTGCCCAGGTAACGGCGAAGGATGATTAGGTTACTTTTCAGTTTCTTTAGTTACATAAGGTTATAGAAATTAACTCATTACGTTAACATT
Source organism: Serratia sp. OS31 (assembly GCF_014164835.1). Taxonomy (NCBI): domain Bacteria; kingdom Pseudomonadati; phylum Pseudomonadota; class Gammaproteobacteria; order Enterobacterales; family Yersiniaceae; genus Serratia; species Serratia sp. OS31. The sequence goes on from NZ_JACJFQ010000043.1 coordinate 10,648, forward strand.
AGTATTCCACTATGCAGTGCTTCGATTGATTGGGCGTCATCGTTTTACTGTACTGCATAGTGGACACTATTAAAGCATTATTAATCTTAAAGCAGAAAACCCATAGAACCGCCATCCTCTAATAAATCTCACACTATCAATAACCTGTGAACTTTATCGTCCCTCGTCGCTGACATTAGCTGGCTTATTCAACATTTGCGCTCAGGTAGGTCGTCAGCTGTTCCTGACAAAAATCGAGATATGCCCGTACCAGTCGCGATGGATGCCGTTGTGATGGATAGAGCAAGCTAAGCGTTTGTTCTGGCAACGGGTGAGAAGGTAAGACTGCGCACAAACGGCCGGCGGCGATCTCCTTGTTCGCCATAAAGGGCGGCAACTCAGTGACCGCCTGACCCGCGACGGCTCTGCTGCGTAAAAGTGCATAATCGTTCGCCACCAGTACCGCCTTTGGCTCAAACACCTGATGACCCAGCCGCCAGAGACCACGGGTGCTGGAATCCGCTGCCCAGCTCGCACAAGGGTAGCGATGCAAATCCTCCACGCTGGCAGGGCGATCAAACTGCGCCAGTAATGACGGCGCTGCGACCAGCAGATGCCGATATTTCAGCATTTGCCGTGCCACCATTGACTCATGCACGATGGTGCCGACGCGAAGCGCAACGTCAATGCCGTCCTGTACCAAATCGACCCGTCGTTCCGTTGAAAAGACGCTAACGCTGATTTCGGGAAACCGTTGCTGGAAAGCCCCCAGCAAGTCCCACCAGGGATCAAAGTTGGGGGGCATCGACAGACGCAGGCGGCCTTTAAGCCGGGTTTCATCGTTCATCACGGCCTGCTGAGCTTCATTCAGGGCTTCCACCCCGCGGCTGGCATGTTCATATAAACGGCTGCCGGCTTCAGTCAGCTTGATGCCGCGCGGCGAACGCTCCAGCAACTGCACGTCAAGTTCGCGCTCAAGTTCACGAATGCGCCGGCTCAGGGTAGGCAGCGGCACATGGGTCTTGTCGGCGGCGGCCGAAAGACTGCCTGCTTGTACTACTGAGACAAACATTTTGGTTGCGTTGAAGTCCATATGGCCACCCCTCTCATTTATGAGATAGACGTTACCATTTTCGTCTATTCCACATCAATATTGGAATCTATACAGTTCAACTTATCGGCGAGATAGCTCGTTGATTAACTCACTGTGAACTGGAGAACGGATATGAAAGCTTATGTGATTGAACAAGTTGGCGGCCCGGACGTTTTGCAACTGCGCGATATTCCTTCTGTCGCGCCAAAGGCGGACGAAGTTCGCATTCGGGTTCGGGCGTTTGGTCTTAACCGCGCCGAAATTTACCGCCGTGCCGGGAAGATGGGCCCGATCGCAGGACAGGTTGTCCCTGGGATTGAAGCCGTAGGTGAAGTAATTGAGGATGCTTCAGGCCTGTTTCGCACCGGGCAGCATGTGGCCACCGCCATGGGGGGATTGCAGTTCACCCGCAACGGCAGCTACGCCGAAGAGGTCACGGTGCTGCGCAGCAACGTCATCGATTTGGACGGCATCAGCCTTTCGTGGGAAGAGCTGGCCGCGCTGCCGGAGAGCTATCTTACCGTATGGGGGGCTCTGGGCCGCTTAATCGACAACGTACCGGGACAGACGGTGCTGGTGCGCGGCGCGACCTCTTCGGTGGGTCAGGCCGCAGTTGCCTATGCCAAAGCGCGTGGACAACGGGTTATCGCCACCACCCGATCGGCCGCTAATGCAGCACGGCTGACCGCCATTGGCGCAGATGCGGTGGTGATTGATACCGGTGAAATTGCAGAACAAATACGGGGTGTAGCACCGGAAGGTGTAGATGTAGCCCTTGAGGTGGTTGGCGCCGCTACGGTACGCGATAGCCTTAATGCGCTTAAACCTTTTGGTACCGCAGTGGTAATAGGTCTGTTGGGAGGGGCACCCGTTTTAGATAATCTGCATCTGATGAACGATCTTCCCAATGCGACACGCCTGGCCTTCTTCGGCAGCGGGTTGCTTGGTACCCCGGCGCTGCCTTTGGCCGACGCGCCCCTGAAGTGGGTTGCTCAACAGGTAGCAGACCGGACCATGCCGTCGCTGCGGGTGAAAACCTTCGACTTTGACGATGTCGCCAACGCTCACCGCATGATCGAGAATGACCGTGCACAGGGCAAACTGGTGGTTCGCGTCTGAGGCCAGCAGGCCCATCGATGGGCAACAAACAGTGAGGAAGCCTGCTAGAGACTTCCTCATTGGCCTTACTGTTCTGAAAGCTCAAGATCGGCAATAACCGGCAGGTGATCGCTTGCCGTTGACCAGGTAAATTCAGGCGTATTATGTGGAATATCCACATTCTTCACGTTCCACTTTTGACCTTTAAATGTGAAGATATGGTCTATATCAATCGCGGGGTTAACCGCTGGCCAACTGCGAGTATCGGTTCCTTCTTTCACAACTTCATTGAAAAAATAACGTATTTCTTTCAATGGCTGTTCATCTTGCGTCGAGTTGAAGTCGCCGGCGAGGATCTTAATCGAGGAGGCAATATCTTTGAAATCAGAAGCGGCATCGCCAATACTCAAATCCAACAGGTAGCGTGCTTGTTCAGTGCGTATCGCCGGATCTTTTTGCCAGTCGAGATGGGTGACCATAATGACTGGCGCTGAATCAAACCCGGGAACCTCAACCTGCGCCAGTAATGTGACGCGTTGCTCGGCATCACCCGATGGCAATTTAACCACCTGTGAATGCAGAATTTTGTATTTGGAAAGCAGTCCTACTCCATACTCGCCGCCATCGAAATCAAGCGCTTTGCCAAAGGCATAATGCATTTTATTGGCATCAGCGATTTTTTTAAGCTGATCGATTTTTTGACTGCGCAGTGTTTTATTATCCACTTCCTGGATCGCGATAATATCCGCATCTATTCTTTTAATGGCCGAATTAAGTGCGGTGAAATCGGAAACGGCAGAAGAAGCTTCATTTTTACCGATGTTATAGGTGGCTATCTTCAAATGCGGTTTATCCTGCGAGAAAACCTTGTCTGGCACGCCACCTTTTTGAACGGCAAGTATTTCATTACCTGCAAGTTTGTCGCTTGCTTGTACGCTGGCGATAAGACTGCCCAGCGCCATCATGGTGAATATAACTGTTTTTTTCATGTCACCTAATCTCCCCGTAAAATAGAATTCCTGGCAGAGAATACAGAAGAAAGGGGGCGGTTATCGTGACACCTGACTCAAACTTCCGACGCGATGAAAATTAACACTTGAATGGCCGCTGGCGCAGTGCTCTTCAGGTCGTTAACGTGGCAAAGCGTTGTTGAACCACCTTCAGCACCCACTGCCGCAGCCAGCGATGGGCTGGGTCGGCCTCCAAACGCGGGTGCCACATCTGCGAAACGGTGATGCTTTGGGTTTTTACCGGCAGTTCAAACATATAAAGCACAGTGCCCACCGGTTGATTGATCAGGAATGAAGCAGGGACCAGCGCCACCAGATCGGACGCCTGAGCCACCGCCAGCGCGGCGGGAAAACTCGGCACCACGGCGGCGACTTTTCGTTCCAACCCCAATTCAGCCAATCCCTGATCTACCGGGCCGGTGACCAGCCCACGGCGTGATGCGACCACATGACCACATTCGGCATAGGCTCGCGCGGTGATTTCGGCTTCCTGCTCCAACGGATGGCCCTTTCTGACCACTGCGACGAATCGGTCGCGGAACAGCGCCTGCAGGCGGATTTCCGGCCCCATGTTCCCCAAAACGCCGACTTCCAAATCAACCCGTCCCTCACGCAAATGCCGGGCGCTCTTTTCCGGTTTTGGCGCAAAACAGAGTCTCACCAACGGGGCTGCCGTTGCCACGGCGGAGATCAGTGCGGCGCCGAATGCCTCGACAAAGCCCTCGTTGGCGCGCAGGGTAAATGTCCGTTCCAGCGTTGATAAACTCAGTTCTGATACCGAAGGGCGCAGTATCGAACGCGCCTCAAATACGGTGTTTTGCGTACGTTCGCGAATCTCTTCGGCATAGGGAGTGAGCACCATATTGCGCCCGGCCCTGACCAGTAAGGGATCTCCGGTGACTGCCCGCAGCCGGCCAAGCGTACGGCTCATGGCCGAGGCGCTGAGGTTTAGGCGGCGTGCCGCTTCGGCCACGCTGCCCAGCGTAAGCAATGCATCGAGCGCAATCAGTAAATTGAGATCGGGTTCTGACATGTCGGGGATCCTGGTTTATTGCTAGGAGAGGCGTCCGATGCAGGTGATAAGTGAAAATGCTGCATCTTTCGCAATCTATTCAGCATAGTTATATTTTTTAGCGCAGATGACAACGGAAATACAGAGGAATACTTTCATGCAAACACCGTCAAAACAGCAACAGACCGTCCTGCTCATTGGTGCATCCCGGGGATTGGGCTTCGCGATGACAGAAGAGTTTCTGCAACGTGGTGACAAAGTAATCGCTACCGGTCGCGAGTCCTCTAAGGACAATCTTCTTCGCCTGGCGGAAAAGTTTCCGCACCTGCTGGAAGTTGAAACGGCCGATATTACTGCGCCCGAACAGGTTAGCGCCTTGCGTGAGCGATTGAAGGATCGCCAGATTGACCTGCTTTTTGTTAACGCCGGGGTGAAAAACGACGATCGTGAAACCGTGGCGGACGTCTCGACCGAAGAATTCACCCGGGTAATGGTGACCAATGCGCTGAGCCCTATGCGGGTCATCGAGAGCTTTAAAGATCTGGTAGTCGAATGCGGAACCCTCGGCGTGATGTCATCCGGGCAGGGCAGCCTTACCAATAACACCAATGGCAATTTCGAAGTCTATCGGGCCAGCAAATCTGCGCTAAATATGTTGATGCGCAGCTTCGCGGCGCGTCACCACGACGACTCTCGCACCTTGCTGCTGATGGCTCCTGGTTGGGTACGCACCGAGTTGGGTGGTCCGCAAGGGCGATTGAGCATCGACGAAAGCATTCCGGCACTGCTTGATACCATGGCAGCCTACCGAGGGCGTTCCGGCTTACATTATCTTGATTATCTCGGCAGAGTGGTTCCCTGGTAATTGGCTGGATATTTCGGGCTAAAGTGATTGCGTAGCCCACGCGTTATCATTAGTTTTATCTGCCATTACTCAATGCGTTAAGGAAATACCTGATGCTGAAAGAAAACTTCAATGAGCTGCAAATCTTCCTGGTGGTTGCCAGGGAGAAAAGCTTTACCAAAGCGGCGGCCAAGCTGGGGGTTTCTCAGTCGGCATTGAGCCATGCGGTGAAGGCATTAGAGCAACGTTTAAATACGCGTCTGCTGACCCGAACCACACGCAGCGTTGCCCCAACGGAGGTCGGGGAGAAGTTAATCGCCTGTCTTGAGCCACGGCTTGCCGATCTTGAGCATGAACTTGAAATCCTGCTCCAACCAAATGGCACCGCTTCAGGCAATATCAGACTTTCCGCCGGGGAGCATGCAGCGCGCTGCCTGCTGTGGCCAAAGCTAAAACCTTTTCTTCGGCAATACCCTGAAATTAATGTCGAACTGGTGGTGGATAATGGGTTCGTTGACATTGTAGAAGGGCGTTTCGATGCCGGTATTCGCCTTGGCGAAAGCGTAGATAAGGACATGATTGCGGTAAAAATTGGGCCGGACATGCGAATGGTGGTTGTGGGGGCGCCGGCTTACTTTGCCGAACACGGGATCCCGCAGACGCCCCATGAGTTGCAACAGCATCGTTGCATCAACATGCGGCTTCCTACCGCCGGCGGGTTATACCACTGGGAGTTTGAGAAAGACGGCAAGCCGTTGCGCGTGAAAGTGGAAGGGCAACTGACATTTAATCTGTTGGCAGAGAGAATCGACGCGGCGTCGTCAGGTTTTGGTATCGCCTGCGTACCGGAAGATATGATTCAAAACGAAGTGAAATCAGGAGAGCTTATCCAGATCCTGGGCGAGTGGTGCCCGACATTTCCCGGTTACTACCTCTATTATCCCAGCCGGAGGCAACATCCTCCGGCGTTTGCCTTGTTGATCGATGCTCTGCGCCATTAACGTTTTGGGGCCGGCGACACCCTTAGTGCTACGCCGGCCGTGGCTCACCTAAACATCAAGTTTTCGGCCCGTCAGCCACTCCACCATGGCGGGATCGCGATGAGAGAAGAAGGCGCTGGTTGCCGTATCCAAAGCGGTAATCTTCTCCATTTCTTCTTCGCTGAGCTCGAAGTCCAGAATATTGATGTTTTCTTCCATTCGTTCCCTGCGGACAGATTTTGCCAACGAGATGATATCGCGTTGATAAATCCAGCGCAGAACCACCTGGCCGACACTCTTACCCCGTTTTTCAGCCATGGCGGTTAATAACGGGTGCTGAAACAGGCCATTTTTCCCTTCAGCGAATGGCGCCCACGCTTCGGGCTGAATTCCCCGACTTTTCATCCACGGCACCGCATGCAGTTGCTGGTTAAACGGGTTCACTTCAATCTGGTTCACTGCCGGAACGACCTTGTTGAATGCGATCAGATCCGCGAGCCGGTCCGGATGAAAGTTGCTGACGCCAATGGCACGGATTTTCCCCGCCTGGTGTAACTCCTCCATCGCCCGCCATGCGCCATGAACATCGCCATAGGGCTGGTGGATCAAATAGAGATCCACATAGTCAAGCTGCAGGCGATTCAGTGAGCGTTCAAACTGTGCCTTCGCCCCTTCATAGTGGGTGTCCTGCAACCACAACTTGGTGGTTACAAACAGCGCTTCACGTTCCACACCGCTTTGCTTAAGGGCATTGCCCACCTGGGTTTCATTCTGATAGGAGGCGGCGGTATCAATCAGGCGATAGCCGGACTCAATGGCGTCGATAACGGCGCGTTCGCATTCCTTGGCGTCCGTCATCTGGAAGACACCAAAACCCAGTTTGGGCATTTCGACCCCGTTGTTCAGCTTCACTGTTTGCATGTCGTTATCCTTCTGCTTTTGTGTGAAGAAAGCATAGCGCAGAGTGATTTATTCGATTAGACGGAGTAAATGGATAGGGTTAATCAGCAAGATTTATTAATCGAGCCTTGCTGCAGCGGTGACAGATTACTGAAGGTGCTTTTCCTGCAGGCCTTTGTGATGCCGCTTCTGTCCAACAAAAAAGCCGATAACAGGCTAATGTTATCGGCTTTTGGCTGCCGGTCAGGGCAGTGCGGGCGGATTAGGCGGCAGGCAACTGCTGCGCGGTTTTTTCCACCAGCGCCAGCAGGACTTTGATATCGTCCAGGCTGACCGTAGGGTTCAACAACGTCATTTTCAGGCAGGTCACGCCGTCAAACTCGGTGACCCCGACGTTGGCGCGGCCAGATTCCAGCAACGCATCGCCGATCCGTTGGTTCAGCAATGCCGCGGCGGCATCGCCGGCGGTGGCTAACTGCTGCGGACGGTAGCGGAACAGCACGCTGGCCAGCTGTGGCTGCATGACCAGTTCCAGCGCCGGTTGATCGCCGATGTAGTGAGCCACCTGTTGCGCCAGCGTTACGCCGTGATCGATGATCGCCGCATATTGCTCCTGGCCCAAAGCTTCCAGCCCCATCCACAGTTTCAACGCATCAAAACGGCGGGTGGTCTGCAAGGATTTGGACACCAGGTTAGGCACGCCCTGAGCTTCATCGAACTCGGAGTTCAGGTAGGCCGCCTGATAACGCATCAGTTCATAGTGACGGGCTTCTTTCAGCAAGAAAGCGCCGCAGCTGATGGTCTGGAAGAATTGTTTGTGGAAGTCCAGAGTGACGGAATCCACCAATTCAATGCCATCCAGATAGTCGCGGTATTTCTCGGAAAGCAGCAGGGCACCGCCCCAGGCCGCATCGACATGCACCCAGATCTGGTGTTCCGCCGCCAACTGCGCAATGCCGCGCAGCGGGTCGATAGCCCCGGCATCCGTGGTACCTGCGGTTGCGACGATCGCCAGGATCTGCTCGCCATTGGCCTTGGCCTGCGCCAGTTTTTCGGCCAAATCGTTCAGATCCATACGCGCAAACCGATCGGTTTTCACCAGCGTGACGGATTGGTAACCCAGGCCGAGTAAAGCCATGTTCTTTTGCACCGAGAAGTGGGCATTTTCAGAACATAACACTTTAATCTTTCTCAGATTACCCACCAGGCCATCCTGCTGCACCGAGTGACCTTGTTTGGCGAAGAAGGCATCTCGTGCCAACATCAGCCCCATCAGGTTGCTCTGGGTACCGCCACTGGTGAACACCCCGGCATCGCCCGGTTGATAACCTACCTGGGTACGCAACCATTCGATCAGCTTCATCTCGATGAGGGTTGCTGACGGGCTTTGATCCCAAGAATCCATGCTCTGGTTGGTGGCGTTGATCAACACTTCGGCAGCCTGGCTGATCACCAGGCTAGGGCAATGCAAATGCGCGACGCACTGCGGATGATGCACCGACAGGCTGTCTTTTAAAAAGTACTCAATGGCGCGTTCGATCGCGACCTGGTTGCCCAGGCCCTGAGGGGTAAAATCAAGCTTGATACGTTCACGCAGTTCGGCAACGGTCTTCCCCTGATACATCTCGGGTTGTTGCAGCCACTGCACCACGGCCTGACTGCTCTGTTCGATCGCTTGCTGGTACGCCTCGGTGCTTTGCGCTGAGGCGGCCAGAATCGGGTTTAACCGGGACATCGACTTCACTCCACATCCACCGGCTTGATGCCGGCGGCTAACAGGGCCTGTTCAAATTTATCCAGGAAGATACCCAGTTCGTCGTTGGTGATCAGCAGGGAAGGCAGCAGACGCAGCACGCAGCCATTACGGCCGCCGCGCTCCAGGATCAGGCCGGCTTCGAAGCATTTCTTCTGCAGCAGGGCGGAGAGCTGGCCGTCAGCCGGGTAGCAGCCCATGTGATCCTGCGCTTCGTTCGGTTTCACAATTTCCAAACCGATCATCAGACCCAGCCCCCGCACGTGACCAATCACCGGATAACGTTTTTGCAGCTCGGCCAGCTTGGCTTTCAGCCATTCGCCTTGCACGGCGACCTTTTCGGCCACCTGGTTATCTTTGAGGTGTTGCAGGGTGGTCAGGCCGGTAGCCATCGCCAGTTGGTTGCCGCGGAAAGTACCGGTATGGTGGCCAGGTTCCCAGGCGTCGAACTGTTTCTTGATACCCAATACCGCCAGAGGCAAACCGCCGCCAACCGCTTTGGACATCACGATGATGTCCGGCTCAATGCCCGCGTGTTCAAAGGCGAACAGCTTGCCGGTACGGGCGAAACCAGCCTGAACTTCGTCGATAATCAGCAAAATGCCGTGTTCCTGCGTGACTTTGCGAATACGCTGCAGCCACTCGACCGGGGCCGGGTTAACGCCGCCTTCGCCCTGAACGGCTTCCAGAATGACCGCTGCAGGCTTGCGCACGCCGCTTTCGACGTCATTGATCAGGTTTTCGAAATAGTAGGTCAGCGCCTTGACCCCGGCTTCGCCACCGATGCCGAGCGGGCAGCGGTATTCGTGCGGGTAAGGCATAAACTGGACTTCCGGCATCATGCCGTTGATGGCTTCTTTCGGCGACAGGTTGCCCGTGACCGCCAGTGCACCATGGGTCATGCCGTGGTAACCACCGGAGAAGCTGATCACGCCGGTGCGACCGGTGTGCTTTTTCGCCAGTTTCAGCGCGGCTTCTACCGCATCTGCGCCCGAAGGGCCACAGAACTGCAGGCAGTATTCCTGGCCCTGGCCTGGCAATAAAGAGAGTAAATAAGCGGAGAACTCATCTTTCAACGGCGTTGTAAGATCGAGGGTATGTAACGGCAAGCCGCTGGTAATGACATTTTGGATGCTTTGGAGGACGTCAGGATGGTTATGACCCAGAGCCAGCGTACCCGCACCAGCCAGGCAATCAAGATATTGATTATTCTCAACATCCGTGATCCAAACGCCTTGGGCTTTCGCAATTGCCAACGGCAATTTACGGGGGTAACTCCTGACATTCGATTCAAATTCAGCTTGTCGCGCCAAATATGTTTCGTTATTTACATTTTCTAAATTCACACCGAAATTATCAATACGGACTTTATCCGTCATCATATCTCTCCTACAACTGGGGGTATCAATGACGCCCTAGTTGAATTATTGAATTGAACAATTAACTACCGTGAGAAAAACGGGCCCAATATATGGCTTTTTACCCCCCGGCTCAATAGTTATTTGGCCGGGGGCAATTTATTGTTTTTCTAATAAAAATCAATAAATTGCTTTTTTTGTGGCCAATAATGGCACGCTTTAATGGCGATTGGGGGCTTGACAAGGCACAAAAAACCTCCTCAAAAAAAGTAAGGGTACCGGCCCAATGCGTTTATTTTGAAGGCAATTTTAGAAGGAGGGGTAAGATCGTCACGGCGCAATTTTTGAAGCAGTGAATTATTATAAATAAATCTTTGCTTATAAATTAACCGAATTTAGCGAGCGTACAGATTATTGCTTTCGACGGTAACCAGATAATTACCATGGAATTTCGCCATGACGGTCAAAAAAACCGCCGGTTGGGCCATCCTTGGCGAGGGAGGCCAGCGCCACGATAGCATCGGTTCCCTCGGTTATCGTCTGGCAGCCCAGGGGGTTGAGATCGGTTTGGGTAAAGCCCGGGTTAACGGCGTTAATCTTGATTTTCGGCAACGCCTTGGCGTATTGGGTCACCAGCATGTTGAGCGCCGCTTTTGAAGAGGGATAGGCCAGCTGCAGTATTCTGGACTCGAAGGAGCCGCCTTTGCCGGTCATGGTATGAAATGACCCCAGCGAGCTGGACACCATCACCACTCTGGGGTTGGCGGCGGCTTGCAGCAGGGGGAGAAAGGCCTGCATCATGCGAACCACGCCAAAAACCTGAGTCTGGTAGATTTCTGTCAGGGCCACGGCGCAGGTTTCCCTCGGGTGTCCCCAGGGGCCAGACACGCCGGCGTTATTGATCAGGACATCAAGGCGATCGTGTACCTTGCTGAAATCCGCCGCCGCCTGCCGCACTGACTCCTCGGAAATCACATCGATTATCAACAATTCTGCATGCAGGCCTTGCAGAGCCAGCTGTTGAATGGCCTGCTCGCCGCGCAGGGGATCCCGCGCGCCGAGGACTACGTGCCACCCACACCCGGCAAGACGCCGGGCGGTTTCATGACCCAGGCCCCTGTTGGCACCCGTAATCAATACGGTGGTTGTCATGGTTATGCCTTGCTCGACAAAATCATGTCTGCGGCTTTTTCACCGATCATAATGCTGGGAGCATTGGTGTTGCCGGTAGGAATGACCGGCATCACCGAGGCGTCGATCACACGCAGGCCAGACAGACCGTGCACGCGCAATTGCGGATCAACCACCGCCATGTTGTCGGTCCCCATGCGTGCCGTACCGACCTGATGGTGGTAGGAAGCGGTCATTCGGCGGATGTAATCGCGCATTTTATCGCGGTTGTTCACGCCATCCATGCCCATCTCTTTGCCGCGCCACGGCGCCAATGCGGTTTGCTTCATCACTTCGCGCAACAGTAGGGCCTTGTCGGTCATGACCTCCAGATCCTGATCTTCGGAATAGACTCGCGGATCCATCAATGGGGGTTGCAGCGGGTCGAGCGAGTTGAGCCACAGACGACCGCGACTGATGGGCCGCACCAGACCAGGTGTGACAGTGTAACCCTGAGTGACGCCCGGCATGAACGGCATGGTGAACAGCAGGGACTGGGTGTCAGGCGCCGAGAGCGCCGGGGCTGACTTATGGAAAATCTGTGCTTCGATACCGGAGGCCAAACCGACCGCCACCGGCTGCGGCGAAGACCAAACCATAGGACACACCAGGTGATCGTGCAGGTTTTCACCCACGCCAGGCAGGTTGACCAGGGTCTTGATGCCCATTTTCTCCAGCTGTTCGGCCGGGCCGATGCCGGAGTGCAGCAGAATGGAAGGGCTCATCAGGGAGCCGGCGCACAGCAGCACCTCATGGCGGGCCTCAATGCGATAATCGGTGCCGCGATGCACAAAGTGTACGCCGGTAATGTGATCGCCCTGGTTGAGCAGCTTCAATACTCGCGCTTCGGTGATCACCGACAGGTTATCCGCTCCACGAATGGCGTCGCCGTAGCAGACCCAGGCGCTGGCCCGTTTGCCGTCTGGCGTCATGGTGTACTGCGGGAAACTGACGCCGGTGGAGTCCTGGCCGTCGTTGTAATCCTGCACCCGTCGCAGCCCGGCCTGTTGTCCGGCCTCGACAAAGGCGTGGGCCAATGGCGTCATGGCGGGGCGAGAGACCTGCAGCAGCCCCCCGGTGGCATGCAGGTTGGACAAGCCATCGATATTGCAGTTTTCCGCTTTGCGGAAATAAGGCAGCACGTCCTTCCAGCTCCAGCCGGTGGCCCCCATCGCCGCCCAGTTGTCGTAATCGGCAGGCAGGCCGCGCACGTACATCATGCCGTTGATTGAACTGGAGCCGCCCAAGGTTTTGCCGCGCGGCCAGTAAATATCCTGTTTGCCGGCGTAAATCTGCGGCTGGGTGGAGAAGCCCCAGTCAACGGCGGAATGCCACAGCGCCATGGCCTCCGGCGGGTTATGAATGGCCGGCATATCGTCGCGTGGGCCGGCTTCCAGCAGCAGGACCTTTAATCCGGCATCAACCAGCCGGCGGGTCACCACCGATCCGGCCGAGCCTGCGCCGATAATAATGTAGTCGTATTTTTTGTCGTCGCTTCCGCTCCCGGTGCTGCGCGGGGCCGGCTGGCGGGCATAGCCGGAGAAAGGCAGTGCGGCCGCAGCGCTCATCGCCAGACTGGCGGCAATGAACCGACGGCGGCCGGCGTCGGTGTGTAGTTTATCTTGTTTCATGACGATCCCTTTTTATTGGTTTGGACGCGCGGGCTTAGTGAGCGTCGACGTCTTTCAGAGCAATCCAGGTGGCTTTCATTTCGCCGTATTGCCGCATCGCATGTAACGACAGGTCGCGGCCGATGCCTGACTGTTTGAAACCGCCGAAAGGCGAGAGAATATCGCGGGTCAGGAAGTGATTGACCCAGACGGTTCCCGCTTCCAGTTGGCGGGCGACGCGGTGAACTTTGGCGATATCCGGCGTCCAGAATCCGGCGGTTAAGCCGTATTCGCTGTCATTTGCCAACCGGATGGCGTCTTCTTCGTCTTCAAAAGCGATGACCGAAGCGACCGGGCCGAAGATTTCGTTTTGCGAGGCGGTCATGGTCGGCGTGGCGTTGTCGATCACCGTCGGCCAGAAGAAATGCCCGCCCGGCACGACGCTGTCGTCCGCATGGCCACCACAGACGATGCTGGCGCCTTCATCACGCGCGGAGTCGACATAACGCAGGACATTGGCCTGATGCCTGGCATCAATCAGTGGCCCCATCATGGTCGCGGGATCGAGTGGATGCCCCGGCTTCCAGCGGTTCACTTCTTCAATCAGCAGCGCGACAAACTGCTCTTTGATGGATGCCTGCACCAGCAGGCGAGTCCCCGAAGCACAGACCGCACCCTGATTGGCGCAAAAGCCCAAGGCGGCAAAACGTGCTGCACGTGCCAGATCCGGCGTATCGGCAAAAATGATATGCGCGTTCTTACCGCCGCCTTCGAGGTAGGTGCGTTTCATGTTGGACTGCCCGGCATAGATCAGCAGCTGTTTGGCCACCTGGGTGGAGCCGGTAAAGGCCATCACCCGCACGGTGGGGTGCAGCGCCAATGCCTGACCGACCTGAGCGCCGCCGGTCACCACGTTGAATACGCCATCGGGGATACCGGCCAGCTGTGCCAGCTGTGCCAGCCGAATGCCGGTTAACGGCGCTTTTTCAGAAGGTTTGAACACCACCGAGTTACCCATTGCCAGCGCCGGCGCAATCTTCCAGCAGGCAATCATCAGCGGGTTGTTCCACGGCGTCATCACCGCCACCACGCCCAAGGCCTGGTAGGTGATCATGCCGTGGAAGCTGTCGCTGGTAGGGGCGATTTCACCGGCAATCTTGTCGATCGCCTCGGCGTAGTAACGCAGTGCGAGTTGCACGTCCTGCATATCCATATCCAGCGACTCATGGATGGTTTTACCGGTATCCAGACTTTCCAGCAGCGCCAGTTCTTCTTGATGCTGGCCAACCAAATCGGCCAAACGCAGCAGGGCGGCTTTGCGCAGCGATGGCGACTGGTCACGCCAAACGCCCGACGCGAACGTGCGGACCGCAGCTGCGACGGCCCGATCCACGGTGGCGGCGTCGCAGTCGGCAATCGCCGCTAACAGCCGACCGTCGATCGGGCTGGTGTCGGCAAAAGTGGCGCCGTCGGCAGAGTCCTGATACTGACCGTCAATATAGGCGCGCCCTTCGATTTGCAGTGCGTTTGCCTGCTGCTGCCATTGTTCAAAAGTTTTCGTCTGGCTACTCATAGGGAGTCCTTGTTTCAGTCTGTGGGGATCCTCTTTCGAGGGATAAAGCTAAACTAGCTGTGGTCAGGCTGAACAAACAGAGGGCTTGCCGTATCACACTGGTGCCGAACAGGCACCAATGGATGACGTATATTGTGCTAGCGACCAGCATGCTGAAGGGATCTGAATGTGGACATGATGAATGCATTACGCATATTCAATGCGGTGGTTAAAGGCGGCAATTTTACGGCTGCTTCCGAAGCGCTTGATCTTTCGCGCCCACGAGTGAGCAAAAGTATTGCCGAGCTGGAGCAGCATTTCGGCGTGCGTTTGCTGCACCGGACCACGCGATCGATGACGCTGACGGAGGCCGGGCGGGAATGTTACGAATACAGCCAGCGAATTACCGGCGAATGCCAGGCGTTGGAAGCCTATATGGGCAATCAGGGTCAGCCCGCAGGCACTTTGCGCATCAGTGCGCCACACCCTTATTGTCGGGCTGAACTGGCAACCATAGTGGCAGGTTATCAGCGTCGTCATCCGCGGGTAGCGGTGGAGTTCTGCCTCAGTGACCAGTTGGTTAACCTGATCGATCAGGGGATTGATGTGGCGATCTGCGTGGCCAATCTGTCGGATTCGTCTCTGGTGGCGCGCAAGCTGTGTGAAATACCCCGAATACTCTGCGCGTCTCCAGACTATTTAAAACACCATGGCACCCCGGATTCCCCACAGGCGTTGCGAGAGCACAATTGTCTGGTCTATTCACTGTTGCCCCGTGCGGAACAATGGGAATACCTGGATGAGGAGGGGCGTCTGGTCGAAGTGCCGGTATGCGGATCGTTGCGTGCCAACAGTGGTGATGCCTTGTTGGCCAGCGCGTTGGAGGGCAGTGGCATTATTCTTGAGCCGGAGTTCGTGGTGAGAGAAGCGTTAGCCAGCGGCGCGCTGGTCAGGTTAATGAGGGATTACACCTGGAGCCATCGCTCGCTGTACGTGGTCTATGTTAACCGGCGCTATCTGCCGGTTAACATTCGCAGTTTTGTCGATTTTGTCGCGGAGTATTATCGGCAATCCGGGTTACCGCCGGGCCAGAAACTTACGGATACCCCGCCGGTTGCCTGAATGCAGGGCTACTCTGCGTCGTACTTGAAGCGCGCGGCTTCGACTATCAGCTCCCGCGCCAGCGTTTCATCCGCCAACGCGTCCAGCAACAGCAGGTTAAGGCGAGTCAAAAATAGCGCCAGGGATTCGCCGGCAAAGGGTTCGGCGGCCTGATAGAACTGGCTGTACAGCTCATCGAGCTGCTGTTCGGTCAATTTAGCCTGCATTTTTTGCTCCTTGGTTATCGTTCTGCCAGCCGCTGGCCCGCATTATGGCCCGCTCGATGATGGCAAAGTCCGCACCATCGCTCTGCGTCCAGCGCCAGCAGACGTGTCCATCCGGTCGAATCAGATAAAGCGCGCCGGCGGGGCCGCTGTAGGCCGCGTGCACCTGCCCATCAGGATCTTCCACCGACCCGGCCGCGCCGGCTTGCAGTTGCCCAGGCCGCCCCACAGTGACCACGCGCAGCAACGGATGGTCGCTGATTTCCGCAGCGGCGGTCCCGTCCAGAGCCGGAAAGCGCAGCAGGGTGAACAGTTGCGCATCCAGTAATCGGGTCAGGTGGCTTGGCTCACCGTTCAGTAACAGAGGGAACTCCGGCAATACCGCGCCGAGCTTGGGGCCGGGTACCTCGCAAGCCGCAGCCGTCGGGGTATTTAAAGGCGAATCCCCATAGCAGATGCTGTGGGTCTGACGGGGATTGATCAGCGTGGAAAACTGCGGATGGCGCGCCGCCAGCGACAGCACCGCATTACGCAGCGTGCTGCCGGCCGGGGTCGCCGGGCACATAAACTCGGCGCTGCGGCTGGCCTGTCCGGCATTTTCACGCCAGGCCTTCTGACGTTCGCTGGAGTAACTGGTCAATAGCGACGGCGGCGCCAACCCTTTCAGCACGTAGGCCAGCTTCCAGCCGAGGTTATAGGCATCGTCCAGCCCACCGTTAAGCCCACGTACGCCGAAGATCGGCACTACGTGCGCCGCATCGCCGACGAACAACACCCGCCCGTGGTGATAGTTGTCCAGCGACAGCGCTTTGGCGTTGTACATGCTGATCCAAATCGGACGCCATTTTCCTTTTTCACCGACCATGTCGAGAAAACTCTCGACCACCGGCAGCACGTTTTCCGGCTTCAGGCCTTCTTCGTCGCTAACGCCGTCTTCCAGCAGGTAATCAATGCGCCAGATGTTGTCCGGCTGACGGTGCATCCACATTGGGCCAGGGCGCAGGGCGGTTTCAAACCACACCCGTCGTTCTGCCGGAGTTTCGCTTTCCAGCTCGATATCCACGATGGCAAAGCGTCCATGGTGCACGTCCCCTTGCAGATGCAGGCCCATTTGTTCCCGCACCCGACTGCGGCCGCCGTCGCAGGCTATCACCCAGTCGGCCTCCAACTGGTACTCTACGCCGACGGCATTGAGTGACAATGTCACGCCATCATCATGATGTACCAGGCTCTGCAGTTCGGTACCCCAGCGCAGTTCGATCAGATCATCATGGCGCAGCACCTCATCCAGCAGAAATTGCTCGATATAGTACTGCTGCAGGTTGATCATTGCCGGAAACTGCTGGTTGTCATCCAGCAACATGTCGAACTGCATCACCATCTCGCCCTGATAAAAGCTGCGGCCACGGGTCCAGGCCAGGCCCTTGCCGACAAAGGTGTCTGCCAGCCCCAGCTTGTCGAGGATCTCCAGGCTGCGGCGGGAGATGCACGCCGCCCGGCTGCCGGTGCAGACCTGGGTATCATTCTCCACCACCAAAGAAGCGATGCCTTGTTTCGCCAATCCCAGCGCCAGCGATAAGCCCACCGGCCCACCGCCGACAATCACCACCCGGTGCCGATGCTGTTCGCGGTTATCGTGCAGCGACGGCAGCTTGACCGCATATTGTTGATAGCGGAATTCACCAATCACGTTTTCTTGTTGCATAAAGATACTCCTGGTCGTTGCCGGTTACTCCGCCGCAGGGGCGATCAACTCAGAAAAGGGATGCCGGATCTGGCCCGCCTGCATCGGCATTACCCAATCGGGAAGTTGCTGCGTGATTTCCACGTCCATCAGCACCGCTTTTTCAATAAAATGCGCCAGATGCTCCATCGCTTCGGGCCGGGCATCGTGCAACACCATCACCGTCCAGGGCTGATTGGCGATGTCTTCCAGCGCACGTGCCACCCAGGCGTCGGTTGGCAGTTCCCAATCCCGCGGTACCGAGTTCCACAGCACCAGGCTGAACCCTTGCTGTTGCAGCACCTCAACCGCTTCCTGATTCAACACGTGCGGTCCGAGGATCCCTTTACCGGCATAGGGGCGAAACAGCGGGGGCGACTCGGCGTATTGGCCTAGTCGGGCTTGGCCTTCGGTAATTTCGTGCCGAGCGAACCCCGGAGCCCCCAGCCCCAGTGGCAGAGAGTGGGTCAGGGTATGAATGCCGACCCGGTGCCCGGCGTCCTTCACCGATTTAACCAAGGCTTCACCGCCAGGCGCGGAGATCTTCTCGCCGATAGGGAAGAAGTTGGCCAAAATTCGGAACTCCTCCAGCGTTTTCAGCACCAGCGGAGTCCCCTGGGGATGGGGACCGTTATCAAAGGTCAAGGTGAGTTTTTTATGCATGTTCCTGCTCCTGAGAAGTGGCCAGCATCAAATCAACTGCGCGCTCTGCCACCATGATAGTCGGTGCATTGGTATTGCCCGCCGGGATACGCGGGAAAATCGATGCATCAGCGATGCGCACTCCCGCCACGCCGCGCAGGCGGAGTGCCAGATCCACCACGGAAGTCGCGGGATCTGCCCCCATGCGGCAGGTACCGGTAGGGTGATACTCGGTTTTGCCATGCTCACGCACGAACGACGCCAGCTGTTCATCGCTGTTCAAATTCGGCGCGGGCAACAGAACCCGGTCAATCAGTGACGCCAACGCGGGGGCCTGGAACAGCTGCAAGCCCAGGCGTACCGCTCTGACCTGCGCCGCGACATCCTCCGGAGTGCCCATGTAATTGAGGCTGATCTGCGGTAATGAACGAGGATTACCGTCACGTAACCGGACTTCCCCCTGCGCCAGTGGCCGCAGGTGCGCCAACTTGAGGGATAAGGCATGTTGGTTTTGCGCCTGTTTTCCCTTGTCGTCGACGTTATCCGACGCCGCCAGTCCCATCAGTTGCACATCTGGCCGATCGTCGCCGCCGGTGGCGAAAAAACCGCCGCATTCCAGCAGGTTGGAGGCGCAGATACCGCGTTTGAACAGCAGCCATTCCAGTCCGTTCGCCAACGCCTTCAGGCCTTTGTCTTGCCCGAGCAGGCTAATCGGCTTTCGCAGGCTGGCAATCACCGAAAAATGCAGGTGATCCTGCAGGCGTTGGCCGACCAGAGGGCTGTCGACCTGGGGTTTGATGCCGACTTCGCGCAGATGCTCTGCCGGGCCGATGCCGGACAGCATCAACAGTTTTGGGGTACCGATGGCGCCGGCGCACAACACCACTTCCCGGCTGGCCAGCGCCTGTTGGCGTTTCCCCTCGGCGTCGGTAAATACCACGCCGGTGGCACGATCCTGTTCCAGCAACAGGCGTTCAACCAGGACGCCGGTCATCACCTGGAGATTCGCGTGTTGGCGCACCGGCGCCAGATAGGCCACCGAGGTGCTGCAGCGATGCCCCTGATAGGTAGTGGTTTGGTAGAAGCCGATGCCTTGCTGGCTGGCGCCGTTAAAGTCATTGAGATAGGGATAGCCCAGTTCCTGACCGGCTTTGACGATGGCGTAGCTAAGCGGATGGCGATAGCCGGAGTCGCTGACTTTCAGGTGGCCGCTATCGCCGTGATAGTCGTCGTGCAGGCTCTGGTTGCATTCCGACTTGATAAAGTAGGGCAGTACATCGCGATAGCCCCAACCGGTACACCCTTCCTGCGTTTCCCAGTCGTCATAATCCTGGGCATGGCCACGGACATAGAGCTGCCCGTTCACCGAGCTGCCGCCGCCCAGCACTCGCCCTTGTGGAATGCCTATCGCCCGGTTGCCCATATGGGGTTCGGCATCGCTTTGATAGGGCCAGACCAGTTTACCGACAATTTCTGGAAATCCGGCCGGCATACGGATAAACAGGCCTTTGTCTTCCGGCCCGGCCTCCAGCAGTAAAATGCGCGCCGAGGTTCTTTCCGCCAGCAAACCGGCAACCACGCAACCGGCAGAACCACCGCCGACCACAATGTAGTCGTACCTTTCATTCTCTTTCATGCTCTCTCCGTGCAGATGAGGGGGAAATATTGCGATGGAAGAAAAAATATATTTTTTAATATAAAGAATATTTTTTGTTGATGTCACTATTTTTTGTCGATAGCATGACATTTATGCAACATCGCACGGCTCAGTCATGGGC
>NZ_JACJFQ010000044.1:0-29839 GCF_014164835.1 Serratia sp. OS31
ACATGGGCACACGGCGCTGTTGAAACTTGATGCTGGCAGTCACCAGTCAGCCCGCCTGCATCCGGGCTGGGTCAAACTGATGGTCCTGTCCGGTGAGCTTAAGATCGGCGATCAAACCCTGCAGTCCCATGAAATGTTTATGATCCCGGCCAATACCGCCTATACCGTGGATGCCCTCACAGAGGTTTACTGTCTCGCCATTTCCGAACTGGATGGCGTGGAGTTGGCCCGCTAATTCTTTTTCTGCCAGCCTGCCGAACACCGTGCGCAGGCGACGATCCCACTCTATTTTTTAGACCTGTCTATCACGGGCCAACCTTGTTGGCCCATCAACGGGTGCTATCTGGAAGAGAGCAAGTTATAAAACCAGGTGACGTTGTCACTGTTTTTTTTTGAGTTATGTTAAATAGGTAGGGATTCACTTTATTGCCTACGACCAATTAGCCATGGCAACAAAGCATGCTACGCGTTACAGTTAATAGAATGCCGATACGTTGGTGGATTTAAGCTCGGGTTAACGACGCGATTTGGCGAAGTCTGCAAGGTTAGATGTAGCTAATTTATTTCAGATTTCACGTAGCGCGATCAAAAAAGGAGGGCATTTTGACCGGTTCCAGACAGCTTCTACCGGTGATCCAGTCATTGGAGAGTCAGCTTCATTCACCAGCAATACGCAACAATGTGAAGGCCGTTGACGAATTACTGCATGTAGATTTTGAAGAAATTGGTCGTTCAGGACAATGCTATAACAGGCAGCAAACCGTTGCTGCGCTTGAAAGAGAAAGCAGCCAGGTTTCAATTCTTGCTGAAGAGTTCAAACTGTCCATCATTTCTCACGGCACAGTATTGCTTACATACCGAAGTTTTCAACGTGACGCTGATGGAGGGATTAGCCGACACGCGCTGCGATCGTCACTATGGTTGTTATCAGATAATCGCTGGCAGATACGGTTTCATCAGGCTACACCAATGGAGGATTTTCGTTGAGACAGCGCCATTTAATTTAACATAATCAGTATTATGCGCACCAAGGTTGTAACAGCAAAATTGTAATGTCCGCCTTAGGCTAAGTTAAGATGTCCGGCGTGTATAATCAAGTAAGGATTACCATGACGGCTCTCGCAGCGGAGTTTTTCACTTTGGCTGAAGTTAATCGACTCAAGATTATTCAGGACGTCATCGACCGGCGTCTGACAACACAGATGGCAGCTCAGCGGCTTGGGATATCCGACCGTCAGTGCCGCCGTCTTCTTGCTCGTTATCGTGAAGATGGTCCACTTGGAATGACCAGCCGTCGCCGTGGTAAAGCAAGCAACCATCAGTTGCCTCAGGGACTGGCTGCTTACGCGCTCAATATTATTCGAGAACGCTATAACGATTTCGGCCCGACGCTGGCCTGTGAAAAGCTGTCTGAGGTTCATGGCGTACATCTTTCCAAAGAAACTGTGCGTAAGCTGATGACTCAGGCCAGTCTGTGGGTCCCACGTAAGCAACGTGCGCCAAAAATTCAGCAGCCTCGTTACCGTCGTGCCTGTGCCGGTGAACTCATACAAATCGACGGCTGTGATCATCACTGGTTTGAAAACCGGGGACCTAAGTGTACGGCACTGGTTTACGTAGACGATGCAACCAGTCGTTTAATGCAGCTTCGTTTCGTGAAATCTGAGTCTACTTTCACCTATTTTGAAGCGACCCGTGGTTATATTGAAAAACATGGTAAACCGTTTGCACTGTACAGCGACAAAGCCAGTGTATTCAGGATCAACAATAAAAATGCAACCGGCGGCGACGGCGATACACAGTTTGGCCGTGCGATGCCTGAACTGAACATTCAGACCATCTGTGCAGAAACCAGCGCAGCAAAAGGTCGTGTTGAGCGGGCGCATCAGACCCTTCAGGACAGACTGGTCAAGGAACTCAGGCTTCAGGGCATCAGCACCATGGAAGCTGCAAACGCATTTGCCGAAGAGTTCATGAACGATTACAACCGACGTTTCTCAAAAGCGCCTCGCCAGGAGTTCGATGTTCACCGGGAACTGGATGTCGATGATGATCTTGATATGGTGTTTACTTGGCGTGAAGCCCGCCGCGTGTCGAAATCACTCACGGTGCAGTACGACAAAGTGCTTTATCTCATTGAAGACAGCGAATTCAGTCGTCGGGCAATTGGTAAATATATTGATGTTTGGCATTACCCTGACGGACATAAAGAGCTCCGACTTAATGGCATATCACTTCCCTACTTCACCTATGACAAATCCGGTGGCGGCCCTTCACGCAGGCGCAAAGCCCCCACGACGAAGAAATCACAGCGTTCACTGGATGAGGACGATATGTTCAATGCACTGGTAAAACTTCAGTCACGATCTGAAGAAATATTTGGTAAGAAACAGATATGAAAACCCGGAGGATAACTCCGGGTATATTAACTATCGGGGTAAAATTTTCAAGTTCTCTTCAAAATAATCATCATAAATAGCCTCATTATTCTTCCGCATGAATCTGTGGAGACAATTGGGCACAGGATTCGAGGTCGATCGATGGGCATAAACCTCATCCTGAATCGATCTTAAATCATGAGATAAGATGTCATCGTTTATAATGCCACTTATCCTTATATTCTGTATTTTTTTCTCAATAAAATCTTTAACACGCATAATTCTATTAATAGATTTGTTGTTTTCAACGTATAAAATTATCACATGTCTAAAAAACGGGAGCATGAAAACAATATAAAACAAAAAATCTTCCAGCGAGGATTTAGACCATAAACCATATGCAAGAAGTACCAAAAAGGAAAGTAACATAGTGATAAAATATATTTTGCTCATTACATCGCGCTGTGCCTTATCCCAGCCAAAATTTTTCGCATGGCATAATTGAAGAAAAATGGAAACAGGTTATTCCGGTGTCTTGATTTTGTGATCCACTACAAAAAAATGATGGACACTATTTTCCCGGAACAGGAGTCTGCTGCACAGACGGTCTAATTGAGACGCTTACCCGCAATGGCTGGGCGGAAATCGACAACAATATCGCAGAGAACGCACTGCGAGGTGTTGCGCTAGGCCGAAAAAACTGGTTGTTCGCCGGGTTGGATAGTGGCGGTGAGCGTGCTGCCATCCTGTACTCGCTGATCGGCACGTGTAAACTCAATGACGTAGAGCCGGAAGCCTGGCCGCGCTATACATCGGTCATATCCAGGACTGGCCGTCGAATCGGGTACGCGAGCTACAACGGACGGGAAGACGGATATGGAGTACCTCAGCAAAGTCAGCGCGGAGCAGCTGAAACTGGTCTCCAGCGCACTGAAAGTGATCCGCACAGTCAGGGCCTGCGCCATCACGTCCCATCGACCGTGGTATCCCGGGGCGGGTGTGAACAGCGCAATACTGCGAGCACACGTCGTTATATCGGCAGACAGAAATTCTGGCGCGTCAGGGCGCGGATCTGGTACGCAATGTCACGCACGGTTAGGCCACGATTGTCGAGAACCGTGACCGTCGGGGTTTTGCTGAACAGCGATGTACTCATGGGAGGCATCAGTCAGTTTCCTGGGTATCATTTTCATCTTCATCAACTGTGAACCACGACGTGTACAGAGTGCGGCGGGAAAACCCTTTCGCCGTGATGACCTGCCGGATACGTCCCAATGGGTCATAGCAATACGTATCGGCATACAGATCCTGACGGGCACTGTCATCACTGACATAACGCCAGTCATTGAGGAAATACGGTTGAAAAGTCCGGATTGCCTGCCCCTTGTTGTCGTATTCTGTCCGCCCAGTGACAGCCCAGCGAGTTGAGGTCTCAGTCTCCTCAGACACTCCATCGAAGTTCGTCACCAGAGAGCCATCGGCTGCACGCTGCAAGGCCATCCCAGCACACTGTAGAGACGCTGACTGCAGCAGGCGACCAAACCCGTCGCTGAATGCCACCTGCTGACGAATCTGCTGGTTCGAATCACAGTCATAGCGATCAGTCACTAGTGTTACAACATGAGGGGGCTGCTGGTCTGTCTCGTTATATAAATACCAGCTGTCTGTCTCATACACCATGCACTGTGCCACTGGTAGGGGGGGGCTCAACTCAAGCGCAGCTTCTGTGGTAATGGGGAGTTTTATGCCTTTATCGCTATAGCCGGTTATCACACCGTTTTCGGTACCACAAAAACGGCTACTGGTCACCCGTCCCAGTGCGTCCAGTGTGACAGAGTGGACGTTGTCATTAGCGTCTGTCACCCGGAATGGAGTCAGGAAGCGCCAGTCATACTCTGCGGAAGAACTCAGACCAGCAGCGTCCGTCAGGCAGGTTATCACACAGTCATGGTTATCCCTCTCTACAGTCACTGCACCGGTAAGCAGCGAGGCCTGGCTGTGCTGTGGTAACCAGAAATGCTCTCCGGGGCCGTACGTGGTATACCCCTGTCGCACTGTCCATAATCGCAGATTCTTCTCTGAAGGCAGTTCAAACAGGTATTTGATTTCAGAGAAATACCCAGCCTGAGCAAGGTCAGATACCGTGATGTACTCCGTCACACTGTTAACCATGGTAGCATCCAGCACTGCAGATTCCGTAAAGGCAACCCGGGGTGGGAAAGCCGGCACCGTGGTAGTTGCTGCCCCGAGCTCATCCTGATACCAGACCTGCTGCTGTCCGGCAAACTGACGTGCATTATTGTCCGCCAGCAGGTTATCCGTCAGAAGGGTCTCGAGCGTCACCCCCTGTGATTCGGAATAGTTGTTATGGGTAAAGACATCCAGGCGGATACCGCCAGCCAGCCCAGTGACCCGGAGATCTTCTGTAGGAGTTATCAGACTGAGCCAACTGTGCCGCTGTTGAGTCAGATGCAACGTCTGCTGCTGCTCATCAAAGCTGGACGCATACAGCGTTTCAGGTAGCGTGTCCGGGTAAGGACTTTTTGGCGATATAATACGACGCGGGTAGCTGATGGTGACCTGGCGCAGGGGTAAACCTGATACATCACTATTCAGCAGCACCTGCTGACTGCACAGTGGGTCACTGTTGACTTGTTCATAATTGTATACCCGACTTTCCACAAGCGTGGTCCAAATGACGGGGTACCTACCTTTCTCCTCCACCAGTCTCACCTGTGGGCGGTTTTCCGAAACACTGTATGGGACGCTGACCAGGCCATTATCATCCGTTCCATACAACTCATCACGGAGCAACTGACCTTTAAGGCCTCGGCTCAGCCAATAAGCTGTGCCATTATCAGGTTCGTATACTCGTTCACTTTCACCGCTTCCGGTGGTGAAGCGCGGGGAATATCCTGCATAAGCCGCGTTGTCACCGCGCCAGTATTCCTCAGACAGAATGTTGTCCACCGCCGGAAATCCTGTAGCATACCAGCTACGGCGTATGGACGGGGGACTGATATCTCCGGCCTTGCCATTACTGGCAAGTATGTCAGTATCTATCACCTCTACAAAGCCAAAGCCACGGAATTCCCGCTCCCGTCCGTCCCAGACGCCGTGGCGGTAACGCACACTGCTGACCAGTTTATTTCCGGTGATTTCATCCAGGATTTCAGTGCTCTCCAGCGTGTGCAGGGGCAAGGGAAGATGGCAGGCGGGCACCGATTTACCAGCACTGACAGCCTCGGCCTTTTCATCCAGCCAGAACTGCGCTGAACTACGGTAATGCAGGGTGTGCTGCGCCCCCATATGATTATTCATACCGCTGAGCAGCCAAGGTTTGCGCTCTGACAGATGAAGGATCCAGTGGTGCGGTGCCGGATGTGTGATGGTTAGCAGCAAGCTGGCCACGCTCAACCCCTGAATATCCGCCACCTGAAGGCTACAGGTGCGGTCATAGAACACCCCATCCGGAAACGGAATTGTGAATGGGGCTTCGAACCGGTTACCACTCAGATTGCGATAAACCAGAAGATGGTCACTGAGAGCGTAAATCAGGTCCGTGGTACCAGAGCCGTCCGTATCTGCCATGTACAGCTGTTCCGGATTGAAGTTTGCCTCCGGTTGGCTGAATCCAGGGATGTTAACTGGAGTGCTAAACTGGCCGTGGCCAGAACTGGGCCAGTAGCGTACACCGCTAGCGCGCACCTCCACCAGATGCTGAAGACCACTGCCATCGATATCGCTGAACGCTACCATCACGCGAGCATCCATCCCAGGGATCGGCAGCGTAATGCCAGCAGACTGCAGGACCGTCTTAGCCTCATACCAACCATCCCCGGAACCACAGTAGAGCCTCACGCTTTTCGGGCCGATAAGAACCAAGTCTGCCAGGCCGTCACCAGTTAGATCCGCCATTCTGGCACGTAGATGGCGGAACTCCATAGGCAATGCTGACAAAGGCGCAAAATGCTGCCACTCCTGCTCTAGCGAGCGACCGTAATAGCCGGCGGAACCGGGGGCGGTAACCACCCATTCAAGCATACCGTCACCATTCAGGTCCATCAGGCCCCCCCCCTCCAATAAGGCCGGCACCAGGGGGAGTGGTGTTGCTTTATCCCAGGTAACCGCATCCAGACCACCGTCCAGATGACGAACCGGTGCCCGGTACCACCAAGCCCCCAGCTCCTGATACAAGATACCAGCGATGGCCTCACCATTGAGATCCACCATCTGCCAGGGCTGCTGCAGGTTAAAGCTCTCAAAGTCTTCCCGGGGTTGCCACGCAAATGAAGCCAGTGGTGGCGGAGCCTGCCAGCTGAAAAGCAACGAGGGAAGCGACAGGGGAATACCGTCAGATTCATATGCTACTTGTTGGACCGTTTGCAGGGTGGTAATTGCAGGGGCCGCCAGGTAGCCCAGCTCTAGGCTGGAAACAAGCTGTGGCACATCGACTGACTTTTCGTTTCCTGCCAGTGCCGTTATGGCATGATACATCAGCACCCGCTGGCAGAGGCGACGGGTTCGCACCTCAAAGCCGTATTCTCGATTGGAAAAACAGTCTTGCCGGCATAACCAAGTACCGCTACCAGGGGGATGCCAGTTGGGGGGAGCCATATCTCCACGCTCGCCGTAGTCCAGTACCAAGGTGAACAGCCAGTCACCAGCGACAGGTATAGATTTCAGCAGGGAGGGTAGTGATCTTCCGGCTGTCCGGTTGCCGTACCAAATGGCAGCCAGATAGCGCTGTGCGGTGGCTCCGGGATGAGTCGTTTTTTCGTCTGGTGCACATCCGTACTCATCCTCACATCGGTACTGCCAGTACATCTGCTCTCCAGTTGCTGATACGGATGATTCCAGCATCCAGGCGGCGGTACGCCCAGAGTGCTGCGGGTCGGCGATACGGGACAATGGATCTTTCCCAAGCAGGTGTACCTGCCCGTCATTGCGGAGCCAGACCCAGAAATCCTGATTTTTTCCCCCGTTCTCAGGCACCCAGTACTCCATGATGCTGAAGCTGGTCTCTGCGCGGGAGCGGTATGCCTGTACTGTATAACGCCGGTTCAGGTTCACTCCGGTCAGCGTGGTAGCGCTGCGAGTTTCAGGCACACTGTGCTCGTTCAATACAGGGACCAGCACCTCCCCTTCCGGCCCGATAAACTCATCCGTACCGTCATATTTCGGGACGCCTTTTTCGGTGCGCAGACGAATGTTAGGAATATCCATCCCCCATCCCATCCCCCATACGCCGTTGCCTGCCCGGCTGTGATAACTGAGGGACAGATCGGGGAAATAACCGCGCCCACGACTAACTGGCAAGGGCAGCGATAAGGTGGCTGCTCCGTCAGGCCCGCCCCCTGCCACGTGGCCTTTAAGGCCGCTGATGGCACCACCACCGGTCGGCAGCGACGGGCGTTGTAGCGCTAAACTGTCAGTATTTTGCATAATAACCTCTCCACCAGTCAGGTGGTCAGTGGCCAGTCTCCCTGACTGGCCAAGAACGGGGGCGACGACGTTCAACACGCCCTGTGCTCTCTACACTCGGTAAGTATCAAGCCTCACTTGGCTAGCCCTTGGCGTTTCGAGGAACCTGTTGTGTCATCTTCTTCTGCTTTTTGGCACCAACTCATCACGAACGGCAGACGCAAATTTAGCCCCACCATCCAGCGCCGTGTACTGGATGTGGACCAGTACATCGTCTAGCGCCTCAAGCATAGCCTTTTGTTCCGGATCGGCGCTAAGTGGAACGTTGCCACTTACTTTCTCATCCACCGCGCGCGGGAATTGTAGGGTCCAACTGGACACTACACCAGTACCTTCGAACGGCATATAGCGCCCATCCTGCACCATCAGTGCAAAGACGCCATTATCATCCAGCCCCCCGGATAGCGTCACCTGTTGGCTGGGTCGCAGATTAGTCACTACCCCCGTATTTGAACCGGTCTGCGGGTTGTTCAGGTATTTGACACCTTCAATATCCGGTTTGAACAAGGTTGAGCTCGATGACTGCGACAGGGTAGCCCGCACATTCTGATAAGGTCCCAGCAAAGTCGGCAGCGTGATGCTTACCTGCTGTAGACGGCGAGCATAATGTCCCGGATAATCATTGTCGAACAACGCTTCTTTCAGCTTGAAAGTGAAACTGCCCTTACTTTTGGCAGGCTCAAAGCTGTTGCCCAGCAGTGATCTGAGCGAGACAGTACGGCTGATATTGAGTGGGCGCTCGTTGCGTGTGTAATAGGCACGCTCCATACGTTGTAAATCCAGTGCCAGCGCCTGACCAGCCAGCAACCCTCTATAGGAATTGTTCCAGGCATTGGTGCGCATGAATGTCGTAGTAAAATCGCCCAGCTCATATTGCCAGCACGACTGCACGTTCATACATAACGACAACACGCTGTCATACGCCTGATAGTACAGCGCTGACAATTGTCCGCTCAGCCATTGGTACAGACTGGCCTTGGTAAAACGACGAGTTAGAAACTGCAGCATTGCCTGTTGCTGTTTCTGCTGCATTTTCGCCTGTTCGATTGTCGTGCGCACCGCCTGCTGACGAATGGCAAGCGCATCTAGCTGTTTGTCGATCATTGTTGATTCAAGTTCAGCCTGAATAGATTGCTCCTTCCACTCATCGCGACGACGGCGATAGCTCTCCGCCTGCGCAAGGCGGCTCGAATGCAACTCCAGTGACTGGCGTTTCAGCCCAAACCCGGAACCCACCGCATAACTCAGGGCTCCATAATGCATCCCTCCATCCGCAAATCCAAAAATATTAGGGGCTAAGTCAGCAGCACCACCGGCAATATAAAAGCTTTGTTCCACAGTACTCATCACACCAGACTCCATCTGCAGATCCATCGATGCTTGCTCGGCTGGGCTGATATTGCCGGTATAATTTTCCCAGTAGAAATCGAACCGCTGTTTGGCAATCGCTTTTTGCGCGTTGAGTGCTTCGACATCGGCATCAAGCGCCTTGAGTTCTTGCTGCTGCAAGCTGATGGCAAAACCCGATAGATCGACCATCTGCTGTTGCCCCAACTCCATTTGCTGTGCACTTTCCCCCCGTTCAAGGAAACTCAACAGCATATCGCCATACTGGGTCAGCATGTTGACCGCGGCGGATGCCACCGGCAACATGAACGCAAATCGATAAGGCAGCACGATTTGCGGTACTGGCAAGCCGGTACCGCTCTGTGAGCCAGTTACTGCCCGCTGTGTCAGCAGAGCCAGCGGATCAGCAGGTGTCGCATATAATGGCAGGTTCAGCGGCTTACCGTCGATCGACAGATTATTACGGAGATTGTAAAAGCGTGAATCCAGCGTATTCCAATAGCCAAGCAACTCGCTGTTCAGTGGAGGACGGAACTGTGGATTATCGAGCATTGACAGGAAAGAACTCCCCCTGGAGGGCATGTCCAAAAGGTGAAATCCTGCTTCTTCTTCGAAGGCTCGCAGCGCTCTGTTGGGGAGAGCTGAAATCTTGCTAAGTGAATTAGGCTGCCATTGTTCACTGAGGGTTACATCCGGCCTCGGTCCCAGAAACTCCATCGCGATGTCGTAATAGACCCGTGCTGCCGTCAAACCGTCCGGTGTCACCATCCGGTACTGACTGTCGCCAAGGGCAAGCAGGGTGCGCAAATAGGCCTGATAGACAGCCTTCTGGTAAATCACCGGGTGTGCATAGGCTAACGCATCCGGATCGAGAAGCCCCCCCGAAATATAACTATTTGTTGCACTCTGTTCAGCCCCGGAACTAATAGCGTAATTATTCCAGTAATCGGGCGGTTTGATATCGCTCTCGGCATCTTCCGCTCTGTTTCTGGCTCCGGGTTCGAAAATGTAATGATACCAATGCTGGGCCAGTTCATTCTGCCCCTCACAGGCAAAGCGACTGGCGACCATAAAGGGCACGTGGAAGAACAGTTCCCAGAAATAAAGACCATTAGCGCCAGTGTAATCCATCGTTACGAGTTCGGACTCAGAATTAGGATGCTCCATCAACGGTGGTTCGACCTTCGTCGCCTGTGTACTATAACTCAATAGTGAACTAAGACTCACATTGGCTTTCTCAATCAGAAGCGGCACAAAGGTCGTATTGAGACGTACTAGCGTTGGTCCCTGTGCGCTAACAAGTTCCTCTCCACCAATTGCTTTACCGGCGTAGCTGTAATGCTGCTGGTAAACGCTATTTCCAGAGAAAGATTGCTTATTCGATACCCATGCAACCACCCAGCCAGAATCCTGGTCGCTATTTTTATCATCTGACAGACCAACAATGACGGGCATATTTTGACTACCAGCAGTAAAACTGTTAACTAGAATTTCTGTATTAACTGGCTCACCCTCAGAATTATAACGCTGCTGGAAAACATCCCAATCTCTGCTACTATTATCAACTTTACTTTGCCAGGTAACTATCCATCCCCCGTCATCCAGACCCGTCATATCTGGGAAAGCCGTCCCAACATAAACATACGTATTGACTGTGATCACTTCATTAGAAAACTCATTAGCGTCTTTATTAAAACGCTTTTGAAGGATACCTGCGTTTTTTATGTTCCAAGCAACAACCCACCCACCATCATCCAATGCACAAATACAACTTTTCTCAATAATATTTTGACTCGTGTAAACATCTCGTTCCTCCCCATGAGGATTACCATTCAAATCATAGTGACGCATCTTGACAATATATGTGTTGCCAACGTTACATACCCATGTTACGACCCAACCGCCTTCAAGCAACCCCGCGACAACAGATCGCTGACAGGATAAAGTCAATGTTGCTCCGGAGGAAGTCTTGTTGACTGTCGTTATATTGCTTTTAACACCATCGGCAGAGAAAAAACATTGCTGAATATCCCAGGGTGCACTTTCATTTTGCCATACAACGACCCAGCCACCATTGTTGAGAGCCGCGACACATGGATTTCTGTAATTTAGTTGATGGCCACTTATGTCAATTGACCTACCTCTAGGTGTGCCATCGCGATTAAAACATTGCTGCTGAATGCACCAATAATGTCCAGTTGGACAATAATTCCAGGCAACAACCCATCCTCCATCCTGTAAGCCGGCAACTGACGCCTCCCGATAGTATCCCCCGTTCGGTAGTACGACAGTCTCAGCAGCAACTCTTTTTCCCATACGGTCATAACGCTGCTGATGAATACGCCAATCGGCGTACCAAAGGATTATCCAGCCGCCATCACTCAGAGCGCCTATATTAGCTTGAGTAGCGTCAATCCCTTGGTCGTTCTGCTCCATTCCCTCGAAGCTCAGAAACTGAACGTTGCCCTCAGAGGTATCGTAACGCGTGTGGATGGTTGGCCCCGTAATCGGCGTTGAGTCGTGTTCTTTGAGTTTAACCTGAAATGTCCATTTCTGGGTCCCTTTATTAATTTGAAGTTTACCGGATAACTCTATCATCTGCATGATAATTCGATAATTATAATAACCATTGTAGTTTTCGGAGCGACTTGATACATCATGGATAAGATCGATAGAATGATTGACATCCAGAACACTCCCTGGGTTATATTCTGAAAGTTCAGGAAGCCTTTTTTCTTCCAACCTTTCATTGTTATATTGAAGATTAAGATAAATTTCCGGCCTAAAGTCATTAGCAAGGAATACTGTCCCACTCATATCAATATAATTTGTAAGAATATATGTATAACCCGCCTTGTTTGTAATCGTCATATAAATAGAATCGAATTTTTTTGCTGTATTAATGTCTAAGTTATAAGCAGTAATGCTATTTGGGTTACTTTGATTTGGGTGAAAATCAGAAATATTGAACGAATCTACAAATTTCCCTTCATTATACAGAAGAACCGTAGAGGAGATGACTGGATTTAGACCGCCAATACAAATATATAGTCCAGAACTTTTGTAGCGATTTTCACTCTTTGTCAACCAGACGTTGTCTATTCGATTTCCGTTAGAGTCGCAGAACCAATCTATGGAATATTGACCGTCCAACCCGTGAGCATCTTGAAGAGTTGCATTATGTACCGGCACCTCTACGCTCGGGTCGTGGAACCATTTGTTTTTACGATACGGGTCATTTGCCGTGTCAGGGCAATTACCTACTTTCCCTAAAACCTCCAATGTGATCCCATCGCTTAGAATTTTTACCGTTGGGGGCGGGAACGATAGCCCCCAAGAGTGGTCATCTTCAGTCCCTTCACTCTTGGGAGGCGCAACGAGCTCGAATTCCTTGCCGATCGAACAATATTGGATCGGCAAAATAGTAATATCATCTTCTATATTCCCTGGTTTGTAGCGCTCGAAGTTGGCTTCCATCAGAGTGCTCACGGTCTGTAAGTCAATCATTGAGGTATCGCAATACACAAAAGCTCGATCTGGAAATTGTTCGATTCCTTTTACATTTGCCTTATAACGGAATAAGCCAATAAACAGGTTACCCTCCACACGCGCACTGACAGGCAACTGGTCCGCTATGCTGCGGTTGAAATCAACGTGCGCAACAGTATCCACAGATTTAGGGTCAAAATTGCCACTTTCATCCACATCAAGGGACTTATCAGCCACAGGCGTAGATAGTGCTGCCAACGAGGTCGTCTGCAAATCACCAACAGCAGGGGCAGACCAAGTATCATCGTAACGCAGATAAGCGTAGTGAATTGTGTATTTATGGACCGTGCCTCCGTTCACTGTCGGAGCTGGATTTCGTTCGGCCCAAGTAACATAAAGCCGGTTGTTAAAATACACCGGCCGGACAGTCCAATTCAGAACGCTGTCACCGCTAAGCGGCAGGTCAACGGGTTGCCAGTCGTTCCAGCAGTTCGGTGTGATGAACTCACCATTCCCCGGAGCCTTGTTCAGATCCATTGAACGCCAATAATAGTGATAAGGTTGTTCCGCTGTGCGACCAATAAAGAAATATTTACCCTGCTTAAATTCAATTTGATTGCAATAGCCATTGACGACAAGAAGATTGCTAACATCTTCAAATTTATTGAGATAGGTCAGGACAGCATCCTGCACTCGGTCAGGATCTAACTGGTTCTGATTGAGCGTATTTTCCAACTCGCGAAAGAACAGGCTCTTGCCCTGACGTGTCGAAGGCGATATATAATTTTCCGGATAATCACTAACCTGCTGGGCTGCTGACCAGATGGCATATTGACTCTCAATATCCCGCCATTCATCCAGGTTTTCCTGTTGCATCGGTTCGAAGCCAGGCTCTTTGTTAAGCGCTATGCGATAGAGATATTGCTGCAAGCTTGAGATCGTTTGGGCCACTTGGCTGGTTTTAACGTCTTCACTGACATCAGGGTCAATCAGAAGATATTGATAAATATCTTCATCTGTAACCGATTCCCCAGCCAATTCTGGAGCCACATAGCATTTATAATAGGTCAACAGTGCATCACGATGGGTTTCGTTGAGCTGTTTTGCAAGTGTAGCCTGAATCATTTTATTCCTCCTCGCGTCCAGGCAACGCATCGACAGTGTCAATAGCTGGCCGTACATCGTTGCATGAATGATGGTTGTACATGAGTGCGGCTTGACATATCCAGCACTCGAAATCATTGTGGAGACACCATCGAACATATTCACTGGTCCAGACAGTACTCCGATCAATAGATCACAGCGCTACAGACTGTCTGTATCCAACAACAATCGCCTGCCCTATTTGCTGCCAGTCCTCATAGTGGCTTTCCAGTTCAAGTGTTTCAAGTTTGATCAGGTCATCCACCACCAAATCTGTCTGCTGGCACAGCTCTTGAAGTCGCATCACGGCGGCAATCCGGAACATGGTTGCGACGGGATCGCTGGGTGAATTGGTAATATACGACAGCGCCTTCTTAACGCTTTGAGTGTCCCAGTCCAACGTTTTAGCCAAGAGACTCAGGCTGGTTTCTTTGGCAAACTCGTCCTGGCTACCGGTAGCGAGAACGTCCAGTAGATCGTCTTCGCTCAGTGTTGTCCGATGCAGCCATTGCCGATAGGATGCAAAGCTGAAATGCGTCGACAATAGCATCGATGAGGCTGTATTGTTGGTAAACCAGCGTCTGTTACGGACAAAGACATCAAGCATGAGCGGGCTCAGTTCATAGAAACCCACTACTTGGGTATAATGTACAAAGCGGTTCAAAGCCCAGTTTAGCTCCTTGTCATCCGCTGCCTGCTGCTCGGCCAGCACCAACACCGCCGCGAGAAATTGATAAGGCGTAACATTAGCCCAGCGGCAGAAGGACAGAACTAGCCCCTGATCGACCGATAACCATTGCGCCACACACACACTGAGCACATCATTCTGAGCCTGCTGGGCGGCCTGTATCACAGTATTCAGAGTCGTCCGGGTTTTTAGCTTACAATCCGTCGACAGTTTTTGTTCATCCACAATGGCCTTGACGCGTTCATCAATCTGCGTCGCATCAAGCATGAAGGTTAAAGGATCATCCAGCACCAGACCCTGCGCATCAATTACAGGATTCGGGGCGCTGCTTAGTAGTACCATCCAGTCGAGATGTGCACCTTGCTCATCAACTTGGGGCAAGTCAATATGCAACAACTGGCTGGGGGCCACCAAGATCGGTTTCACCGATTGGTTAAGCTGCTGCACGAGATCAAGTCGTCCCTGCGAGTTCGGAAAAGAGGCATCGTCCAGTGGCGTAGCAATCTCACCGATGCTCAATCCAGTCTGTGCCAGCCAGTCTGCTGCAACCGATATCAGCAACAACCAGTCCAGCCAATCACGCCGGTTAGCGGAGAGCTTACCGTCATGCTCGATCATCGGGGCAGTAATCAGATGTTGTTGGAGTGGAACACCTATAAAGCCCTCATCCAGAATTCTGACCAGTTGCATGAAACTGACCACATCCAAACCAAACCAGCGCGATAACATCACAACACGATAGAACGATGAGATGTTCCCCAGACTGTTGTCAAACTTCTCACCCATTAGTGAGGCCAAGAAACGCATATCAGCATCGGAAATACCCAGTCCCGCAGCCAGCTGCTTCATAATGCGAGCATCTCTTTCCGTGACTGCTGCGGGAACCACCGGTTGCCAATCCACGCAATATGGCTGGTCGAACAGCTTTATGCGGTTGAAGACCCGGTCCAGCAGTGGAATACCTGGAGCGATGGCATACGGTGTTATCTGGTCAGTGATGGCAGCGAATTGCTCGGCGGTTACCCCGTAGCGTCTCTGGTAATAGTTGAATACCCCCAACAGGCGCGTCGTGTTGGCATTCATATACAGGCCGAGATTACCGTCCGCCTTGTCGGACAAAAAACCTTCCGCATGCATGCCAGCAGTGATCAGATAATCAAGCTGATCGAACGGAATATCCAGCACCCGTTGCAACCGGATCAATCGGTTCATACGGTCCATACGATCATCCGTCAGTTCATTCAACGTCAGTTGGCCATTGCTTTCTTTTGAAAGATGTAGTACTGGCTTCTTACCACCATGCAAATAAACCGCCCCGTAGTTATAAGGTTCATGCGTGGTCTGATCCGTGAGCGGGCCCACATCAGCAGCACCAACGAAAACCAGGTTACGTACTCTGATATTTGGCGAGACAATAACCTGGTCACTGCCAACCTTGCATGCCAGCATGTTTTGTAACTCAGGCACTGAAAGACCGACGCGCTCGGTCAGTTCATCAACAGCACTGAAATTGCTGGCATAGTATTGACAGGCGCCGATCACCGCGCCAGTGCCAAAATATGTAGAATAGAAAGAGAGCTGTTCTCTGGTATATATATTCCCTTCCTGATAATGCACACTCGCAAACGTATAGCTAATGTCCGTCCAGTAGCGCTTATTCTTCGAGTCATACATTCGAACAAAAAATTTGACACAACCATCGGGGGGCATAGTGTCTCCATTTCTGGAAGGATCAAACCCAAAGGCCGGTACACGAAGAATAAGATCAGCATAATTGGATTTACAATTCACATAGGTATTATTTAACGAGTACCACTGATTTTCTTTTTTTGGCTTCCATACACACAAATAGTTTATTGCACCAACCTTGACATTCTTTGCTACTCCAGAGTTATGTAAACTAATAGCAGTATGCCAACCGTTATTTTCGCTTACTGATTTAACAACCGTCGGATTGGTTGGATCATCCGTAACACCAATTTGAGGTGGTGTAATGAACGCAACCTCACTGAGCGAATACCACGGCGTAAGCTCAGAGACGCTACCTTTGAGGTAATTATCCCCCGCTGGGAAGGACTCACCATCGTTCCCAGTCACATAATACATCACAGTACTGAAATAAGGTGGATGTTCAATGGTTTCACACAGCGTCGGGGAGATCATGCTGCCAATGCGCAGCGCATCGCTCTCCTCAGAGGATCGTGCTAATGGACGGCCATGCAAATACAAGCTTTGGCCTTCACAATCAAAACGCTGCTGAAAAATCTCACTGCCATTTCTGTCGGTGGCGGTCCAGGTAACCCCCCACCCACCATCGCCCAATCCGGTCAGCATCACGGAGCTGGGCTTGGTGGTGGTATTGTGATTAACTACGCCTGTACCTCCGACAACGGTACCGTTGCTGTCAAAGTACTTTTGATAAATCACACTTCCAGTTGACCACGCAATAACCCAACCACCGTCCTTAAGTCCTGTACAAGATGGTTTATTTAAGTCGCGTGCGAAAGAATACTGAAAAAGCCTAGAGCCCAAACTATTATAGCGAGACACTTTCATGGTTTTGTTGCCCGAATAATTATTCATATAAACAACAATCCAGCCGCCATCGGCTAAGGCCGCCACAGCATTCGCTCTATTTTCAGCAGTCCACGACGAATACTCCACATTGGTCTGAGGACCTTTTTTGTCGCCGCTAGCCTCAAATAATTGCTGAACAACATATTTTTTATTGGTCCAAACGACACACCACCCACCACCTTTAATAAAGGTAATAGATGCATTGACATGATCTGAGTTCAAATCAGTGTTAACTCGAGTTTCACTTCCATACACGGTCCCGTTCTTAC
This sequence comes from Serratia sp. OS31, assembly GCF_014164835.1. NCBI lineage: Bacteria > Pseudomonadati > Pseudomonadota > Gammaproteobacteria > Enterobacterales > Yersiniaceae > Serratia > Serratia sp. OS31. The sequence goes on from NZ_JACJFQ010000044.1 coordinate 17,376, forward strand.
TGAAACGTTGCAGATAAACATTCCATGTGCTGCCCTCCTGCCCTTTACTTTGCCAGACGACAACCCAGCCACCATCTTCCAGTGCTGCTATTTTAGCGTTATTTTGATCACCAGCAGTATGGGTATTGACTAGAGTCTCCTTATTTACCGGAGAACCATCGGGACCAAAGCGCTGTTGGTAAACATCCCATCCAGCAGCTGCTTGGCCCTTGCTTTGCCAAACAACAACCCAGCCACCGTCTTCCAGGCCAGCAACGCAAGGGTCAATCTGATCGCTTCCTGTATAAGTGTTTACTCGGTTTTCTGGTCCGACGCACATGCCCGAACTATCGTACCGCTGTTGATAAATGCCCCATCCACTACCATCCTGGCCCTCGCTCTTCCAAACAATGATCCAGCCGCCATCTTCCAAGGCTGCGACATCCGAAACCATCTGGTCGCCTTGCGTATAAGTATTGACCTGTTCATCCGAATAACCTTCCAGATTAAAATAGGGCCATGCTGGATCGGCGAGGAGCTTTGTATCGGCAAGGGTGGTATCACAGGCTTTCATTCCTTGTTGTGCCTGCTCAAACGCAAAATGATAGGGAAGACTGTTCGGATAAAAGGTCGAAGCCAACACCTTATCTGTTACATTTTTTTGAAGTTTAGACTGAATAGCACTGCTTAAAATGTTATTCACGATATCAAGTGTAGACACAACCTTATTGACTGCCTCGTCGTTGATAATCAATGCCGGGATATCTGGGCGACGCTTGATAAGCGAATTAAGTTTGTCTTGTTCAGCGCTTTTTTCATGCTTTAAAACCAATTTATATAATGAAGCCACATAGGCGGCAGGAGATATGTTGGCATCAATTGCTTGACCTGGTGCCATTGCCTGCCAATCCGGCTGAAACTGACGGACATAGCTTGGCCCCTCATTTGAGAATGGGTCGGACTGGGCCTCTACATTGACCTGACGACGCTGGCGATAGGCAAAAGCCACCTGTTGGGCATAACCCATAATCCGATCATACAACTCCGCCGCGTCAGAATGAGGCAGGAGGTCATGATGGTCACGGATAAATTGCTCCCGGGGGAGAGCAGTAACATCAAACACTGACGTAAAACCGCGCCTGGACAACGAATTTTTTTGCAATCCGAACTTTTTTTCCAGATGAGCAATAAATTTACTGCCTTTATTCACCATAATGTCTATCCTCGGCTTGTCTGATATTGGCTATCTATCTACACAGCCAGAGCTCGCTAAGTAAACATCGTGGCCACATTCGTTCGGCATTGCAGCACAATGTCCCGGTCTTCGAGTAAGTTCTGACGCATTAACGGCGTAAACTCCACCGCCGCACATTTCCGATAACCAGAAGGTGGGAACAGCTCCCCTTGCAAAGCCTGTACTGTTCTTTACGTATGTACCAATTAGTGATATCAACACCTACGCATAAAACCAGCTATCAGCGTTATCCTTCGTTTGATGTTGAATTGGTCCAGCTTTACTTAATTGCAGTGACTAGATAGATGGAATTGTATTTGACCCTATACTTCCAGACACCTTTTTTTTCAGTCTAAATTCGGATTCGAGTTATCCAGGTAAGGCACAGGGTTTTCATCATGGATGATGTGTGGCACCGTTTCGAGAAAAGGGTATATACGTTATTGAGTTTTAATTGAGCCTGTACACCATTCTGTGTAAATGCCTTTTCTCAGAAGTGACCGTCCAGGCGGTCACCGAACTCGATAATAAAGCGGCGCATTGCCATCCGCCAGTCTCTCAGCGGCATCGTCCATTTCTGTGAGGCCGCCTGGATTGCTAGCCACACCACCTTTTTCACTGAGTCGTCGGTCGGGAACACCTTGCGCTTTTTTATGGCAGGCCGAATCACGCTGTTCAGAGACTCTATGGTATTAGTCGTGTAGATCACCTTGCAGATATCGGCCGGGTAAGCGAAGAATGTCGCCAGGTTGGTCCAATTTGCACCAACTTCGGCTTATTTGTGGATAGCGACTGTCCCATGTGTAGTGGTTCAGCAATTTCGGCCAGCCACATACCCAGTAGCTCTTTCTGGCCTTCGATATTGATACCCAGCGCCAGGAACACGGATTTATTGATCACGCGGCTCTCCTGCCGGACTTTCAGGACGATACAATCGAGATAAACAATGGGGTAGACCGTATCCAGTGGACGATTTTTCCATTCGATAACCTGTTCCATAACGGCATCGGTGACCTTCAATACCAGCAAGGGTGTGACATCTGCGTCATACAGCTCTTTAAACGCAGCCGCTATCTCGCGAGTTGTCATGCCTTATAGCGTACAACAACAGGATCTGGTTACCCATCCCGGTGATCCGGGTTTGGTTTTTCTTCACCTGTTGCGGTTCGAAAGAGCCATCACGATCGCGCGGCGTACGCTGCTCCAGCTGCGCCATCGTCAGTGGTGACGGTCTTTGTCGAGTAGCCGTTGCGAGTATTGGAGCCAGATTTAGCCTGATTTTTATCGTAGCCGAGGGGATGGAGCATTTCGGCGTTGAGCGCCGCCTCGACGCTGATTTTTTTAAGCAGGCGATCGAACTGGCTGAGTTCCTCAAGGGTTTTGAGATTTTTGGCCAGTTCGTTAGCCAGAGCCTGCAACTTTTTTCGTCCATAAAGAAACCTGCTTTTGATGTTGGAATGAACATGTCAAAATCAATCAATTACACAAATTTATGTACAGGCTCCTACCTTGACACGCACCGCTACCGCGAGCTGCGTTTTTACTGACAAAAAATTAGCGTGGCTCAAAATGACGTCGCCTCGCTCACTGGGCGACGTCAGCACGTAGCCGTCAGTGAGCGCAGAACCTGCTCTCGCCGTTCACACAGGGTAGCCCTGACCCAGCACCAGTCCTCGTTGGTGCCGTTTTTCGCCAGATGCAGCGCGATGCGCCAAAAATATGCAGCTTGCTCAAAATTGCCGCCTTGCTCCAGCTTCGCGGCCATCGAGGCTGTGCTCTGGTATGAGTTTTTTTTGTCCATGAAAAGTTCCTGTTTTTGTGGGCGGTGGCGATTGTCGCAGAGGCAGGCCTCGCGGACATTCGTTATGTTAAAAGTCCTGAAGTTATTTTACGCCTAATCGGCTTTTGCTATGTATTGCAAAAATGCGACAGGCGTTCACATCAGAGCATTTCCGACAACTTTGCTAATTCTCTGTCGTTATAGCCGTTATCAAAGATAAGCGTGTCATCTGCAAATATCTTTCCTGATGAAAATATCATGTCTAGGTGGTGACTGCCTTTCTTTCCACCTCCCAGACCAAGGTGCAGCCCTGGATGTCTTTCTTCAAATCCAGCATTTCTTCCATACAGTTTCTGTATACCTCTATTGGTGCCGATACCATATTCTTCAACAACAGCGTTTCCTTCATTGTTGTTCAGATAAATTTTGAAATCACGGCTGAAATCCTCGTTTTCTGATTCGAAATGAACAATTTTTCCATTCTGTATTTTTAAGAAGACCAGTTTTTTTGTTACACCATATTTTATCGCAAAAGGTATAGTGCTTAAAAAAGTTCCGCCGAAAGTCACATGTCCATTGAGGTTTCTGACGTGGCTGGCAATTTCCCCGGGAATGATGTCGATATTCCCTTTTCCTGAGATGGATGTCCAAGTGTGATTTTTGTTAAGATCACCGAGCAACCTATTTCCCCAGACATCCTCAAAAATGACTTTTTCAGCACTGCTTAATATCTTTATAAGATAATTGTTTCTTTTTTCTATATTATCAGGATGTTCTGCGAACGCTTCAGTGAAATGCTGTCCATAGTCCTTGAACAGAACGGATTTTTTCCAGTGTTTCGTCATTGTTGATTTTAATGGTGGAATGAAATCAGGAACCGTAGCCTGCTGGTTTTTTTTTGTTGAAGACGAGTACATCAAAACAAAGATATCACACAATTCTATTTTTTCTTTTATTTTATGTGGTGGAGTTAGATCCAGGCTTGCGGTATTTATTTTGAACAGCGTATCTTCTGCATTTTTATCTATGGCTTCACTAAGCGACTGATGTTCATTGTCATAACCAAGAAGTACAGATATGCTGTCTTTTTTTTTACTTTATCACTAATTTCAGGATGGTGTGACAGACAATAAAACATATTTCTGATTGATGTTTGCATTTGTTTCTCCATTTTTAAATGGCAGGGTTTCCCCTGCCAGCACACAGATTAAGGCCAGAGTGCAGTACCAAATGGCACAACTGCATCCGATTCCATCATTTCAACTGCTGCATCATGTGTGTCTTCTTCAAACCACTGTTCAAGATCAATTGCTGTGTTTTCCATAGTATGAATCCTTAATCAGTTATGAACAATTTAGGCAACAAATCACATTGCAATTAAATTTTTATGATAAATGCCACCATCCTGTCAAATCTAATTTTAGAATTAATGTTGACTCCTTGTAATGTTATACCTGAAATGCTGGTTTTAATTGTATTGTTCCATACGACTGAAACTGTAGTGCTTCACAAAATCAGCCCACCTGATCCTACCCGCATAATGTGGCCACCGCCCTAAGCGAAATTCTGATTTTCAAACTGTTCCGGTCTGAGACTGTCGCCCGTACTGTGGCGACGCCAGCGATTGTGATCACACTCGATATAATTAAACACTGTCGTTCTCATTTTATCGGCTGTTAAAGCGTTCTTGATGGATACACTACACTTTCAGTGAGTGAGAGAAGCTTCCTACACAGACATTGTCATAATAGCAGCCTTTTGCGCTCATGCACCCGCGTAGATTATGGCGTTTCAATAAGGTTTGATTACCCGATGAACAGTACCGCCCGCCACGCTCCGTGTGGGCAATCACATTTTCCGGGTGTTTGCGCCGCCAAAGCCCATTTGTAGCGCATCACAGGTAAACGGTGCCGCCATACGCGGTGACATCACCCAGCCAATTACGGAACTCGACCACAGGTCGATGCCCTCATCAACCCACTGGGCTGAAGTCCTGATCCAACAGACTCACGGATACCGGCAGACCAGCCGCAGCAGACAACCTGAAGCACACGGCTTTGACGCTGAACTCAGCCTGGTGTGTTCGCGGAAGACTGATTTTACCCAGCAATATTGGACACGCGACTAAGTGAGTAAACTCTCAACCAGAGGTTGACTCACATGACAAAGCCAGCATCAACCACAAAGAAGACACGTAAGCAGCACACGCCCGAATTCCGCAATGAAGCCCTGAAACTTGCTGAGCGTATCGGGGTGGCTGCCGCAGCCCGCGAACTCAGTCTGTATGAATCCCAGCTCTACAACTGGCGCAGCAAACAACAACACCAGACAACATCCTCTGAGCGCGAAAGCGAGCAGGCGGCGGAGATTGCCCGCCTTAAACACCAGCTGGCAGAGCGGGACGAGGAACTGGCCATTATCCAAAAGGCCGCGACAGACTTCGCGAAGCGCCTGAAATGAAGTATGTCTTTATCGAAAACCACCAGGCTGAATTCAGCATCAAAGCCATGTGCCGGGTATTGCGCGTGGCCCGCAGTGGCTGGTACGCCTGGTGCAACCGGTGCCGAGTTATCAATGCGCGTCAGCGCTTCCGGCAGGACTGCGACATTGCGGTCAGTGACGCCTTCACCCAGGCGAAACAGCGCTATGGTGCGCCGCGCCTGGCAGATGAACTACGGGAGCAGGGTCTGATGTATAACGTTAAAACCATCGCTTCCAGCCTGCGGCGGCAGGGGTTGCGTGCAAAGGCCTCCCGGCGGTTCACCCGGTCAGCTACAGTGAACAGGGGCTGCCGGTGTCAGAGAACCTGCTGAAGCAGGACTTCAGCGCCAGCGGTCCGAACCAGAAATGGTGCGGTGACATCACGTACCTGCAATGAAGACTGGTTGTATCTTGCCGTGGTCATTGACCTGTGGTCACGGGCAGTTATCGGCTGGTCAATGTCGTCACGGATTACAGCACAGCTTGCCTGCGATGCGCTGCAGATGGCTCTCTGGCGGCGTAAACGGCCACAGAATGTTATCGTTCATACCGATCGAGGCGGACAGTATTGCTCAGCGGATTATCAGGCATTGCTAAAACGATATAATCTGCGTGGCAGCATGAGCGGCCGTGGCAACTGCTTAGGGAGGATCACTAAGGACGGTGACTCTTATGCGCAGATTGCTGGTTCTTGGAGCCAGAGCATTACTGGCAAGTGTGGTAGGAAAAACGATCCTGTCAGTCGCTGGGCTTTGCAAATACGGGAACGTCTTGGTTATGGCCGGGCACTGGTCGCCATAGCGGCAAAAAATGCACGTATGTTCTGGGCAATATATAAGCGGGTAAAGGTAGCCTGGCTCAGGCATATGAATGGTTGAGAAGGATACAAAGCGCCTGTTTGCACACTGGGAAATTTGTACACGACGTGAACGGTCAACGACAAGAGCCGGATGACGGGAGACTGTCACGTCCGGTTCCGTGGGAGCCAGGGGGAAAGTTCCTTTGCACGACCCGATAGCCCCTTTGTTTATTAAAACTTAACTGCAAGGGAGTATGATCCGATAATGCTTATAAGTGCGAATCGAAAATTTCATTAAGTGCAACGATCCCTTTAAACCCCAGATACTGATCTTTCCTTTAAAAAAGAAAGTTAACCCTTTAAATAAATAACCTACTCGCTGCCTGTCCTGCGGACGGACTCATATAATGCCCGCCCTTGCAGCGGACTACGTCCGCGCCGGTTAGTAAACAGCAAAGGTTGCACTCCACGCTAAAGCATGGGGCATTTAGATCGGAATCCCTCAAAAGTCAGCAGCTGGTCTGCTGACCTTTGAGGGATTTATAAATCAACGACAAGCGCGAGATAGCACCATTTATCCTGCAGGCGAATAAAACTGATGTCGCCGCACCAGACGCGATTGGGTGCGGCAGGGTTAAACTGCCGATTCAATAAGTTTGGCAGTGGCGGACTGTTGTCTTCGTTTACCCGATAGCGATGTTTAACCGGCTGGCGACTTGTCAGTCCGCACTCCTATATCAGTCGTCGCGCCAGCCACCGGCCTGCATCAACGCCACTCGGCGCAGCATCTGGCTGATTGCCCGACTCCCCGCAGCGCCACGACTGAGAGCATGAAATGCTCTCACCCGACTTCGTAATTCAATTCGTTGCACATTAACAGGACGTTTCATCTGCGCGTAATAAACGCTGCGGTGAACACCGAATAAATGACAAAGAACCAACACAGGCCACTTTGCTTTCAGCCGTGTGATTAGCGCGATAGCTTTCCGGGGACTTCGCTCATCAGCACGGCAGCCTGCTTCACTGTTTTAACATTAACAGGATTTCGAGGTGTCCTGAATTACCGATCCACTACAGACACAATTCACCTCGTCAAGTCGGTATTTACCAATCAGAAAATTCCTCCACCTTTCCTATTAACGGGTCCAGGGGAAGAGGGGAACCCCATCACATCTCCCGATCGCGCTACGTAAAATCTGCAGCACTTTCTTACCCTGATAAAAATTTATTTTTCACGTAGCGTAATCTGCTGCAGACTTACCCAGTTTCGGCGGGGGAGGGTGAGGACTGGCAGAAAACGTAGCCCCTATTGTGCCTGAGAACACCGCGGTGATCGCTCACAATAAATCTTCTCGCGTGGATCTTCAAATCGGTAAAACTGGATTATAACGGAAAAATACCGAGGAATGGGGATCCAAATACTGGCGCGGCTGACACTCGTCGAACCGCCGCTAATGGTTAAAAACACTGTATATAGAGTTTTTAATGCACACATTCTACCATATATGGGTTGTCTACAGAAGTGGGGAATAAGTCTGTGGAGGTTCGGCTTTCCTCACGTTAAGCCGAATCAGATACAAAAGATCGAAGAGGGACAACAAGAGAAAACCAAAAGGGAAATAATTCGTGCCGATGCTCGGTCAGTCTCTCCGTTTTGTTTCCGACGTCTGGTAATAGACTCGAACTCGGAAGCAAATAATCAACACCGGCCCGCAACGCGGTACAGGGGATTAGGACAGAAAATACAACATGTAGTGGTTATCATCTGATAATAACTACCGCATCTTGTGCCTGCAGGGCAGGCTTTTACCTCACGATGACTGACCCTCACGTTCCGTTTTTGCCATGGCGGCCGCTGACTCAATGAGGACTTTCTGCGTAGCCAGGTAAATGGATATCTTTTTTCCCCTGCGACGAAAATTCAGTTTCAGCAGGCAGTAAATCCGGTGAACGAGTTTATGGTTCCAGGTATTGCCCTGCCTGTGCAGCAACTGGAACAGCTTCTTAAAACCGTATCGTGGACAGCCGTATCAGGTCTCACTGGTATAACGGCGGCTTAACGCCACGTACTGTCAGCTTGCATTTCTAAAATTAGGTGACGACTACATATGACCATGAATAAGCTGGGGGAAAATGTTTACTTCATCGGAAAAAAACCTATTCATCTGGCTGAATGATCAGATAAATGTCTATTTTTAGATGGTTTTTTTTCTGTATTACCTTTGATAAGCATTATATAATTCAAAAAGATATAATTACTTAGGTGCATTACCCAAATAACACAGTCACTGTTAAAAATCAAACAAAGTCATCTATTAATCTAACCATTTATGGGTGGCAAAATGCAAAGCAGGAGGAAACATCCTGCTTAAGTGGATGTATACTGTCATGCCAATTAGCACGTTAATATATTCACACTCACGGACTCACGGTTTTATTTACTGAGCGCCAACTCATTGACGTTATTGAAATCTTTCGAAGTTTAACGAACAGTCAAAAATCAATTGTAAGTCCGCCAATTTACTGTCTAACAGAAAGGCATAGAAACTAAAAAATCCAAACCATAAACATGCGATACAAACAAATACCATCCGATCTGGAGATTTTTTATCAGCATATTTTGAGGAAAGAAAATAATGTTTCGACAAGAAGCGATTGATAATCAGAGAATGAAATGGAGTGGGCGGGTGCTTCTACTCCCCGGCATCCACTTTGGATTCATAGCGGGTTTATGTCTTTTTTTTCTTGTCGCGTTTTTTGTCTTCGTTATCGCAGGTACATATACCCGCAGGGTCAACGTGACGGGCGAGATCAGTACCTACCCACGTGCAGCAAACGTTTATTCCACCGTTCAGGGAGTCGTGGTCAAACAATTTGTCACCGAAGGCGCAGTTATAAAAGCCGGTACCCCCATTTACCAGATCGACGTTAGCAAGAGTACTCCAAACGGAGTGGTCAGCGATAACCAGCGCCGGGATATCGATGGCCAACTGGCTCGCATAGCACAGATCATCAGCCGGCTGGAAAGCAGTAAACAAACCTCCCTTGAGATGCTGGAAAAACAGAAGGCCCAGTATACCGCAGCTTTCGAACGTTCCTCCCATATCCTACAGCGCGCACAGGAAGGAATACGTATAATGAAGGAAAATATGGAGAACTATCGGCACTATCAAACTCGGGGGCTGATCAACAAGGACCAGCTAACCAACCAGGTGGCGCAGTATTACCAGCAGCAAAACAACCTATTGGGTATGTCCGGCCAACATGAGCAAAATGCCCTGCAAATCACCGCGCTGGAAAGCCAAATTCACACCCAGGCTGCCGAATTCGACAACCAGATTTATCAGATGCAGCTGCAACGTTACGAACTCCAAAAGGAACTGCAACAAATTGATGCTAGCGGAGCTATTATAATCCGCGCGCTGACATCCGGTCGCGTCGATTCATTGAGTGTCACGGTCGGACAAATGGTCAACGTCGGTGACAGTCTTCTTCAAGTACTCCCGTCGGAGATCAACTACTATGCCTTGGTGCTCTGGGTCCCCAACGACGTTGTCCCCTATATTGCCGCCGGCGATAAGATCAATATACGTTATGATGCCTTTCCTGCGGAAAAATTCGGTCAGTTCGCTGGCACTATATCCGTTATTTCCAAAGCGCCAGCCTCACCGCAAGAAATGCAGACCTATCAGGGAGCTCCTGGAGCCTCTCAGTTCGCTAAAGTGCCATACTACAAGGTTATCGTCAGACCAGGTAAACAAACCATTGTTTACAATGGTAAGCGACTGAGTTTGGAAAACGGTATGAAAGTGCAGAGCACCCTGTTTCTGGAAAAAAGGAAAATTTATCAATGGATGTTGTCACCGTTCTACGATATGAAACACAGCGCAATAGGGCCGGTCTATGGGTAAGTTTACTTTCAAACAGCTGGTAAGCCAACTGGACATACGGTTGCGCCAGCGTGTCTCAATGGTTCATCAAACCGAGGCTTCAGAGTGTGGATTAGCCTGCTTGGCGATGATCTGTGCCTACTATGGCAAAAACATCGACCTTATTTCACTACGACAACAATTCAATCTGTCGGCACGCGGCGCTACGCTGTCCGGATTGACCGGTATCGCTGAGCAGTTGGGACTGGCCACCCGTCCCTTGTCACTGGAGCTGCATGAGCTTAGCGCCCTGAAAACACCGTGTATATTGCACTGGGAATTTAACCATTTTGTCTTACTGGTCAGTATCAGAGGTAATCGAGTCGTCCTGCACGATCCGGCACGCGGACACCGAGTTGTTGGGCTGACGGAACTGTCAAAAAGTTTTACGGGTATAGCGCTCGAAGCCTGGCCAGACAGTACATTCACTGCCGAAACTATACGTAACCGACTCAGTCTCGGCAAGCTGATAGGCAGCGTACATAATCTTAAAGGAACGCTCGGCAAGATCTTTTTCCTATCATTGGTGATCGAAACTATCAATCTAGTGATCCCGATAGGCACGCAACTGGTAATGGATCATGCAATTTCTGCTAGCGATCGTAGTTTGTTAACTATCATCTGCGCAGGCATGATGCTTTTCATATTGCTTCGAGCAGCTGTCAGTATAATACGTGCTTGGTCTTCACTGGTCATGGCAACTCTTATTAACGTTCAGTGGCAATCTGGATTATTTAATCACCTGTTGCGACTCCCACTGAGTTATTTTGAACGACGCAAATTGGGTGATATTCAGTCACGTTTCAGTTCACTGGATACGTTGCGTAGTACTTTCACCACCAGTATCATCGGTGCTATTATGGACAGCATCATGGTTATTGGCGTGCTGGTGATGATGTTATTGTATGGGGGCTGGCTGACTTGGATCGTAATTGCTTTCACAGCCTTATACATACTGCTCCGCCTGCTGACCTATCGCTATTACCGGCAACTGTCTGAAGAGTCACTGGTCAGAGGCGCCCGCGTCGATTCGTATTTTATGGAGACCTTATATGGTATCACCACCATAAAGACGCAAGGGATGATAGAAAGGCGTAGTACCCATTGGCTCAACCTCGAGATCGATAGAATCAATACCGGTATCCGGGTCTCCAAAATGGATATGCTGTTTGGCGGGATCAATGCCTTCGTTTCGGCTTGTGATCAAGTCGTTGTTCTTTGGTTTGGGATTAGTCTGGTCATCAATAATCAGATGACCATCGGCATGTTCGTCGCATTTGGCGCCTTTCGGGGTCAGTTCTCCGACCGTATCGGGTCGCTGACAGAGTTTTTACTGCAGCTGCGTATGATGAGTTTGCACAACGAACGCATTGCCGATATTGCTCTACACCCGCAGGAAAGTCGACGTCCTGACATCCCTTTCAATACACAATTACAGCCGGTGTCTTTACGCACATATGCACTGAGTTATCGCTACGACAACCAATCGCCGGCCATATTTAGTGCCTTGGACATTTCTGTCGCCCCAGGCGAAAGTGTTGCCATAGTGGGGCCATCAGGCGCGGGCAAAACCACGTTGATGAAAGTGTTGTGTGGGTTGTTCCCCCCTGATTCGGGTCGTGTTGAGGTGAACGGCACAGATATCCAGCAGCTCGGCATCAACAACTACCACAAGATGATCGCTTGCGTTATGCAGGACGACAAACTTTTCTCCGGCTCTATACGGGAAAATATCTGTGGATTTACGGACAATGTGGATGAGGCGTGGATGCAAGAGTGTGCCCAAGCTAGCTATTTGCATGAGGTGATCATGCGTATGCCGATGGGGTATGAAACGCTGATAGGAGAGCTGGGGGAAGGATTATCCGGCGGGCAAAAACAACGGCTGTTCATTGCCCGGGCAATCTACAAAAAACCCGCGATTTTGTTCCTAGATGAGGCTACCAGTGCGCTGGATAATGAAAGTGAATTGGTGGTGAATCAGGCTATTAAGGAACTCAGTATTACTCGGGTGATCATTGCACACCGTGAAACTACTATAGCATCGGCTGATCGCGTCATTGATATGGCTATAATCGCCTCGTGTTAAACATTAACAGGCACTGAATAAAGATGCGAATATCAGCCCGCATTGTGCATCAGTGGCCAGTATAATCAGTTTGCAAAGATGTTGACGGAACATGTGCTTTCGGGAGCAGAGTAAAGGTCAGTGAGGAACCTATTGCCTCTTGATGTTGCAACCGAGCAGACAACGACTCACAG
>NZ_JACJFQ010000045.1:0-28797 GCF_014164835.1 Serratia sp. OS31
TCTATATATTTAATCAAAAAGCGAATCATTCTTATTTAAAATAATAAATGAATTGCATTGCTGCCAGAATAATAAATAACCTTTCCCGTTGTCGGTTATTGGTGACCTTCGCCTCCCTGCGCGCTTCAGGCTTGCCAAGCGCCGCCGGGTGGATTACCTTCTGCGCTGATCCAATGCGGTAACAGTAAGGAGAATACGGTGGGTTACAATCTGGCAGAGCTTTCCAAAGAAGAGATGGACAAAGTGAACGTTGATCTCGCAGCTTCCGGCGTGGCGTTCAAAGAGCGCTACAACATGCCGGTGATCCCCGAAATGGTTGAGCGTGAACAGCCGGAGCACCTGCGTGATTATTTCCGCGAACGCGTGGCGCACTACCGTGCCGAATCGCACAAGTATTCGCGCCTGCCGTACGAGCCGAAATCCAAATAATTAAAGCCCGCCGTAGTGGCGGGCTCGGTGTCATTTGCCGGCAAACTTGTCGGTCGCCAGCATTAACTGGTGCAGGATGCCGGGCTCATCGAATGAGTGTCCGGCCCCCTCGACAATATGCAGCTCCGCCTCCGGCCAGGCCTTCGCCAGATCCCAGGCGTTTTGTACCTGGCAAGCCATATCGTAACGACCATGGATGATCACCGCCGGAATATGGCGGATCAGCGGAACGTTACGCAGCAGTTGATCGTCACTGTCCAGGAAGCCCAGATGAGTAAAGTAGTGGTTTTCGATACGGGCGAACGCCAGTGCGAAATCGTCCTCGCCAAAAGAAGCCGACTCACTGCTCGGCAGCAAGGTTACCGTCTCCCCTTCCCACACGCTCCACAGTTTGGCCGCTTCCAACTGCACCTGCGGATCCGTTGAGGTCAGGCGCTGGCGATAAGAAGCAATCACGTCCTTGCGTTCTTCCTCTGAAAGAATCGACAGCACACGTTCCCACTTCTCAGGGAAGAAGCGCGAGGCGCCGTCCTGATAGTACCAATGCAGTTCCTGCTTACGCAGGGTGAAAATGCCGCGCAGCACCATTTCGCTGACGCGCTGCGGATGAGTCTGTGCGTAAGCTAGAGCCAGCGTTGAGCCCCAGGAGCCGCCAAATACCAACCACTGATCGACACCGGCCATTTCGCGCAGTCGTTCAATGTCCTGCACCAGGTGCCAGGTGGTGTTGTTGTCCAGACTGGCATGCGGCTTGGAACGGCCACAGCCACGCTGATCGAACAGCAATACCTTGTAGCGCTGCGGATCGAACAGTTGGCGGTGGTATGGAGAAATACCGCCACCCGGCCCGCCGTGAATAAAGACTGCGGGTTTACCGTTCGGGTTGCCGCTCAGTTCCCAGTAGATCCGGTGGCCATCTCCGGTGTCCAGCCAACCGCTGTCATATGCTGCTAACGGCGGGTACAAACCTCGTAATTGTTCCATGGCGCTTCCGTCTCTCTGTGGGTCATACCCTCATCAAAGCCGAAGCCACTCATTTGGTCAACGGTAAAACCTGAAAACTCCTACGTTCCCCAACAAGTTAAGGTTTGTTTGCTTAAAATGAATACGACTTGCCGACAAAATACCGGCTGGCCCCTGGGAGCCAGCCGGGAAATCAGCCACGCTTACGCAGATGCGGCTCGCGCATTTCCTGTGCGGTTTTGGCTTCGATACTCAGCTCCGCCGTTGGCCGCAACAGCAAGCGTGCCAGGCCAATAGGCTCTCCGCTTTCACGGCAATAGCCATAGTCGCCGTTATACAAACGCGTCAGCGCCGCGCTGATTTTCGGCAGCAAACGGCTTTCGCGATCCAGCTGGCGGAACAGCAATCGCAAGTCTTCTTCACGCGCGGCCTTGTCCGCTTCGTCACCCGAGACTTCCCCGCTGTCGATATCCCGCTTCAACGCTTCGATGTGCTGCAGCAGTTTTTGCTGCTCGTCCAGCAAGCGCTGGCGGAAAAATGCCCGCTGCGCCGGGTTCATGTAGTCAGACTCCGGCATGGCCAGGAGCTGTTGCTGGTTTAACATGGAAACGACTGTCATGGCGCTCTCCGGTTATGATTTGATTGTTATATTATAACATATCAAACATTTTCAGCGGCTATTCCTGAAAAACAAAATTCCCCCTATAAACAATCGATTAATCAAAACGAGCGCTTTCATGCTTGCATCCCGCAGGCGTAAGGGGGTTAATGGTTGAGCAACCCACCCAACCATAGGTAACTGAGAGGCCATCATGAGTAAGGGAATGGATAGCAAAAAAAATGCGAAGAAGAAGCCGTTGAAAACCCCTGCTGAAAAACGCGCAGACAAACGCGCCAAGAAAGGACAATCGTCCGGCGAGTAAGCGAACTTCTAACCGTAGTTAAACCCGCCAAGGCGGGTTTTTTGTTGCCTGCAATAACGCCCCGCTTTCTAAGGTTGGCATTGGCGTAACGGCCCGTTAAGCTAAGCCTGTACAGCCATCCTGGGGAAACCATGAATTTACGCGTAATAGACACTGAAACCTGCGGGCTGGAAGGCGGCGTGGTCGAGGTGGCCTCCGTTGATCTGATTGACGGGATAATCGCCAATCCCATGAGCGATTTGGTCAGTCCCGATCGGCCGATTGGCATTGAAGCCATGGCCATTCACCACATCACCGAGCAGATGGTCGAAGGAAAACCGCGTATCGCGGTGGCGATCGGGCGCTATCTCGGCAGCCCCTACTATGTCGCTCACAATGCGGCTTTCGATCGCGGCGTACTGCCGGAAATGAACGGCGCCTGGATCTGCACCATGAAGCTGGCCCGTAACCTGTACCCGGACATCAAATACGGCAACCAATATCTGCGCTACGCGCTTAATCTTGATGTTCAATTGCCGCAAGACACCACGCTGTATCCGCACCGAGCGTTGTATGACTGCTACGTGACCGCCGCGCTGTTGCAACGCATCATCAAGGATTCAGGCTGGACGCCGGAGCAAATGGCGCAAATCACCGAACAACCGGTGCTGTTGAAGAAGTTTAAGTTCGGAAAATACCGTGGGCAGGAAATTGATCGCATCGCTCAGGAAGATCCCGGCTATTTGCGCTGGATGCTGAAATCCATTGATGATCTCAGCCCGGACATGAAACACACGCTGAAATACTACCTGATCGGCTGAAGAAAGCGGGCAGCGCCAGCCGCCCGCCAGAAGGTTACTCCGCCAGCGCCAAAATAAAGGCGTACTCCAGCGCGATATCTTCGTAGGCCTTGAAACGCCCGGACTTGCCGCCGTGGCCGGAGTCCATATCGGTATACAGCAGGAGCTGGCGGTCGTCAGTTTTCAACTCACGCAATTTCGCTACCCACTTGGCCGGTTCCCAATACTGCACCTGCGAGTCGTGCAGGCCGGTGGTGACCAGCATATGCGGGTAATCCTGCGCCTTGACCTGATCGTACGGGCTGTACTGCAAAATGTAGTCGTAATAAGCCCGTTCGTTCGGGTTGCCCCACTCGTCATATTCCCCGGTGGTCAGCGGAATGGACTCGTCGAGCATGGTGGTGACCACGTCGACAAACGGCACCTGCGCCACGATGCCGTTGAACAGCTGTGGCGCCTGGTTAATCACCGCGCCCATCAGCAAGCCGCCTGCGCTGCCGCCCATGGCGAACACCCGTTTGGCATCGCCGTACCCTTGAGCAATCAAGGTTTCCGTCACGTCGATAAAGTCGTTGAAGGTATTTTGCTTGTTGAACAGTTTGCCATCTTCGTACCACAGCTGCCCCAATTCGCCGCCGCCGCGAATGTGCGCCAGCGCAAAGACAAAACCGCGATCCAGCAGGCTCAAGCGGCTGGCGCTGAAGGCCGGATCCATGCTGCTGCCGTAGGAGCCGTAGCCATACACCATCAGCGGATTGCTGCCGTGCACGAAGCTGTCCGGGCGATAAACCAGCGAAACCGGCACCTCGACACCGTCGCGCGCCTTCACCCAGACTCGCTCGCTGCGATAATTTTCCGGAGTAAAGTTTTTCACTTCCTGCTGTTTGAGCATCACGCGTTCACCGCTGTCGAGATTCAACTCATACAGCGTGGTGGGCGTGGTCATCGAGGAGTAACCATAGCGCAGCAGATCGGTTTCCGGCTCCGGGTTGTATGCCAGCCAGGTGGTGTAGGTCGGATCGTCGAAGGCGATACGCTTCACTTCGCCGCTCTGCCAGTGAATTTGTCGCAGTTGGGTCAACCCCTCGCTGCGTTCCTCTACCACCAGCCAGTCGCGGAACAGGCTAAAGCCTTCCAGCATCACTTCTATGCGGGGAGCAATCAACGTCTGCCACTGCGCTTCGTCTGCCTGTTCACTCTGATACAGGCCGAAGTTTTTGCCGTCCTTGTTGGAACGGATGTAGAAGTGCTGATGATAGTGATCGATACCGTATTCATGATCCTTGCGGCGCGGCACAAACATCTGTGGCGTGCTGTCAGCGCGATCGGCGTCCAGCAGCAGAATTTCCGAGGTGGTGGTGCTGCTCAGGTGGATCAGAATAAAACGTTCGGAGGTGGTTTTCTCCAGGCCAACGTAGAAGGTGTCATCCAGCTCTTCGTAGATCAATTCGTCAAGCTGCGGATCGGTGCCCACCACGTGGCGATAGACCTGATACGGCAGCAGCGTTTTAGCGTGTTTACGCACGTAATAAACGGTGGCTGAATCATTGGCCCATTCGAAATTGCCGGAGGTGTTTTCCAGCACTTCGTCGGTCCAGCTGTCGTCGCTGAGGTTTTTGAATCGAATGTCGTATTGGCGACGGGAGAGGAAATCCTCCGCAACCGCCAGCCTTTGGTTGTCGGGGCTGACTTCCAGGCCGCCAAGGGTATAAAACTCTCGCTGCTCTGCGCGCTGGTTACCGTCGATCAGGGTGTCCCAATGCTCGCTTTCCGCCTGCGGCTGACGCACATAAATCGCGTACTCATTACCCGGTTCGAAGCGCGTCTGATAGCGGTAGCCGTTTCTGACATAGGGTACCGAATGTTCCTGTTGAGGAATGCGCGCCACCATCTCTTCATACAGCGTTTCGCGCAGGGCCTGCTGCGGTTTCAACGCCGCGTCGGTGAAGGCGTTTTCCGCCTGCAGGTAGTCCAGCACCTGCGGGTCTGCGCGATCGTCGTCGCGCAGCCAATAGTAGTCGTCCACACGCGTGTCGCCGTGAACGGTAATAGGATAAGGACGTTTTTCTGCCTTAGGGGGGGTCATCATTGTTAAATCATCCGCTTACCTTGATTAGGGCAAGAGTGACACGATTCCCCCCGGCTTGCCAAGCGGCGCTACGCCAGCTCGCGTTTTTTCTCGTTCACGTCGTTTTCTATGCCCTGCTTGACGTCCGCCGGGATCTTCAACGACTGCGCCAGGGCATCCAGATAACCACGCTCCATAAAGTGATCCACGTCGATCACCATGCAGCTCAGGTAATATACTTCCAGCGCTTCGTCTTCATTCTTCACGCTCTGGGCGATCAAGTCCGGGTTCAGCGGCTGATCGATCGCCTCTTGCACCCATTTTTGCGCTTCTTCCCCTACCTGCAGCTGTTCAAGGCTGTGGTCGATGGCGAGCTTTTCTTCCGCATCAATATGACCGTCGCTCTTGGCGGCGAACACCAGCGCCTGCACCAGGCGTTTGGCACGCAGGTCCACCGGCGTGGTCTGCAGGCCAAACTGCGGTTCGTTCTGGTGGGTTTCTTTCACCCGTTGTTTGTACTTATTCCACAGCACTGCACCAACCGCTGCGCTGCCGCCGATAATCAACGCATTCTTGCCAAACTTGCCGACCAGCTTGCGCGAAGACTTATTCGCCAGCAAAACGCCCACCAGGCCACCCAACGCAGTCGGGGCCAGCAGCTTGCCGATACCTTCCGAACCGCCGATTGAACCGGCCTTTTGCCCAATCATCGATTGGATCTGCTGCATCCAGTTATTTTTCATGCTTTACCCTTTGCGTGAGGAAACAAGGCGTGCAGGCACAGAAAGGCCAGGCCGCCGGTAAAGCGTCAGATTAGGGGATTTTTTGTCAGTTTACGTATGGGGGATGAAAACCTGTGTAGCGGGGAGCATTGATGGCGGAAAAAGGCCGACTTCGCCATCAGGCGCCAGCCGGCCACTACCGGATTAAGGCTGTTCGCCCTCTTCGCCCGGCTGTTCTTCTTCCTGTTCGTACTCCGCCAGTTCGTCACGCATTGCCTGAATCGACTCGCGAGCCAACAGCGCCAAAGTGCGGTAAAAACCGGTGGTGGCGTGAGCTTCTACTTTGCCGAGGAAACGGCCGCACCATGGCAGCAGATAGTCGTCAAACAGCGTGATTTGCGCCTGCGCTTCGTCTTCCTGAGACTGGTCTTCCAGCCAGGAGGCCGCCAGCAACAAAGAGCCGAAATGATCGGCCGGCGCTTCTCCGAGCGGCATGCCGCGCTGCTGCAGGAAAGTACGCACTTCCGCTTCGGTTGCCCCTTCAACGTAGTCCGAACGGAAAGGTGACACGCTGCATTCGCTGCCGACGAACATGGCGTTGAAGTCGCTGGACAGCAGGTTGACGTCACAACCCTGCTGCAGGCGCACCAAGAGTTCGTCCTGTTCCAGCGGCCAGTGTTGCTGCAGCTTGCCTTCTTTGATCAGCGTAAACAGCGGCACCAGTAACGGATCCTGCGGCTGACGATAAAACAGCGTCCCCAGCACGCGGCAAACTACGGAAAACTCATTCATGATAATGCCTTATACAATACGGAAAAATTTGCCGGGACGATGTCACAAATCGGCCAATTCCGCAATCGCCGGCTTGCCGCGACGTTCGAGAAAATCGAGCAGGCGGCGTGGGCTCACGTTGAGAATTCGCTCCTGCGGGAACTCCACTTCGGCAATGATGCGTTCGCAGTGCTCGAAACCGCCGAGCGAGAAAGCAATATGCGAATCCGAACCCAGCGCTAACCAGCCGCCGGCATCGCGCACCGCGGCGGCAATCGCCCGGCAGTTGTCCTCGCTGCCCTTGCGCGAATGGGTGAACGACGAATTGTTCAGTTCCAATGCCACTTCGTATTTGGCCGCTGCGGCAGCAACCGCCGCAATATCGATCGGATATCTTGGGTTGCCGGGGTGGCTGATTATGTGTACGTCCCCCTGCGCCATCGCGGCGATCATCGCTTCAGTATTGGCCGCTTTGTCCTGCGGCGCAAACACCGGCTCGTGGAAACCGGCAATAATTACGTCGATTTTATCCAGCATCGGACCGGTGCAGTCGATATCGCCCTGCAGGTTTTTGATGTTGGCCTCGATGCCGCGCAGGATACCCACGCCGTCCACCAGACGTGGCCACACGTGCATGTTCATAAAGTGCCAATAATGCGGCGCATCGGCCATATCCGGGCCATGGTCGGTGATGGCGAACAGTTTGATGCCCTTTTGCCGGGCTTCGACGATGTAGTCATGCAGCGTACTGTAGGCGTGGGTGCTGGCAACGGTGTGCATATGTAAATCAACGGGGTACATTGCTTCTCCTTCTTGGCGGCCAGCCACAAATACGGCAGCCGGCGCGGTTTATTATTTATTTAGCTTAGCAGGTGCATCACCGAAAGATCAGTAACCCAGTTGCACATCCACCACGCCAGCCGGTGTTTGCCCGGCTTCAAGTGCGCGGATGTTTGCCGCGATCTGATCCATCGCCGCTTCCGGCAAAGTGATGGCAGCAATATGCGGGGTAATGGTGACACGCGGATGACGCCAGAACGGATGCGCCTGTGGCAACGGCTCCTCGACGAATACATCCAGCGTGGCGGCAGCAATTTGGCCCTGCTCCAGCGCCTGCAGTAAATCGTCCTCGACCAGATGCGCGCCACGTGCCAGGTTGATCAGGTAAGCGCCAGGCGCCAAGTGCGCGAACAGTTGCCGGTTGAGGATCCCGGCGGTTTCCGGCGTATTGGGCAGCAGGTTGATCAGCAATTGCACGCCATCGAGAAATGCGGCGCGTTGCTCTGCGCCGGCAAAGCTCTGCACGCCGGCAATCTGTTTGGGGCTGCGGCTCCAGCAGCGTACGTTGAAGCCAAACTCCGTCAGTTTCTGCGCCACGCTTTTTCCCAACACCCCGGCCCCCAGAATGCCAATGGTGAAATTATCCTGCTGATGGGGATCGAGCGGTTGCCACTTCTGCTGCTGTTGCAGCAACTGATACTCGTCAAAACGGCGGAAATAACGCAGCACATAGCTCAGCGCATATTCCTGCATCTGTTGCGCCATGCCGGTGTCCTCAAGGCGCACCAGCGGAACACCGGCCGGCAATGTGCCGGGGTGCAGACGCTGTTGTTCAAGAATGGCGTCAACCCCTGCTCCGAGGGCAAATACCCCTTTTAACTTTCCGCGATTCGCCAGCATCTCATAGGGCGGCCGCCACACCAGCGCATAGTCCGCCGGGCGATCATCGCCAGGTTGCCAGGCGCGCACCGTCGCCTGAGGCAGGCGCTGCGATAGGCCTGTCAGCCAGTCCTGGGCATTAAAGAAAGGGTGGTAAAAAATGATGTTCATCTGCGCGGCTCCCGTCTGTTTTTATGCATTTGCATCCAGACTTCCGCGATTCGCCGGCAGATGCAAGCGCTAAAGCTCAAAATGAAAACAGCCCCGACCAGTGGGGCTGTTTTTAGGCTGCGGGATCTCAGGCGGCGGCAGGAGCGTCATGCCGGATCAGGCGACGCAGCAGCGGGATCAGAATCAGCATCACCACGCCAACGCCTGCGGCACCCCAACCCAGAATGCTAAATACCTCGCTGTAGCCAGGGTTAGTCTGCAGCGGGGTACTGCCGCTGTTTTCCGGCATCAGGCCGGAGACATAGCCCGCCAGCACCGAAGCAACGCCGGTGACCATCATCCAGCAGCCCATCATCACGCCCTGATAACGCGGCGGCGCCAGTTTGCCGATCATCGCGTAACCGATAGGGGAAATCATCAGCTCGCCGATGCTCTGCAACACGTAACTGATCGCGATCCATTTGAACGCCACCAGCCCGTCGCCACCGGCCAGGCTGATGCCCAACGGCAACACCAGCATGCCCAGCCCGATGCAGAACAGCGAACCGGAGAACTGCATCGGAATGTCGATATTGCAGCCGCGAGCGCGCAGGCGGTTGAACCACCAGGCCATCAGCGGGCCCCCCACCACAATCACCAGCGTATTGATGTTCTGGATCCACTGCGGCGCTACCTGAATGCCATAAACGTTCAGGTCGATATTGTGTTCGGAGAACAGCATCAGCCCCATCGGCGCCAACTGGTACAGCGCCCAAAACACCAAAGAGCCTAACGCCAGGATCAGGTAAGCCGTCATCCGGCGGCGTTCGTCACGCGGATGGTGGCGCAGCGTTACCACGCATAGCATCAGGAAAATCAGCACCCCGAGGCCAATCACGAAATGGCCGCTGAACTCGGCATGGGTCAGCATGACGCGGATGATGGGCACCAGCGCCACCAACACCGCCAGCCCGACCAGCATGCGCCAGCGATATTGCGCACGGCTGGCATCGTGCAGCGGGGTGTTAAGATCGGCCAGTATGCGCCAGCGGCTGACGGCGACGACGATCGCCGCCGCGTTGCCCAAGGTGGCGAACAGGAATAGCGCACGGTAGTTTTCGGTCAGTTGGAAGTAGCCGGCCACGCTGAAACCGACAAAGAACCCCAGGTTCATCCCGGCGTAGTTCCATAAAAAGGCCGATTCGCGCCGATCGTCATCCGGTTTAAAGCGCTGGGTCAGCATCATATTAATGCAGGTGACGTTCAGCCCACTGCCGGTCAGGAACATCGCCAGACCCCAATAAAGCCCCCAAACACCCGCCACGGCGATCAACGCACAACCGATCACCTGCAGCACCATGCCCAGCACGAACAGATTGCGGTTGCTGAGGAAGCGCCCGCCCATGTAACCGCCAAACATATGCAAACCGTAGTTGAACGCACCGAATACGCCCATCATGGCGTTGGCGCTGCCTTCGCTGAACCCCAGGCGCTTGGTGGCGTAGAGCACCAGCGTGGAATACAGCACGGCAAAACCCAGCGTGGCGAAGATTTGGATAAAGAACAGTGCCCCGGCACCCGGGGGGATGGCATGGCGCTGCGGCGCTGCCGTTGTGGAGTCCGATGGAGTCAAAATGAACCTCTACTGCATTATTATTTAATTGGTCAGTCCCTGTCTGCGTTATCGCCGGCGTCTTGCCCGGCAACCTGCGCGGCGGTGTGATATTCCTTGCCAAAACCGCCGTGCCTGCACCAATCTATTTAGCGACACATATGACTAATAATCCAGTATTAATGCATATAACTGCACTACGGATAATTCTACTGCTGATATATTGAGCTAACCAATACCAAAATGTACAAATATTAGCCCGTGAGGCAATTTAGCCCCATGATGGTCCAGCGGAGGTGTCCCCCCGGTGGTCGATTGCTCGGGAAATCAGCAAATTGCTGCAAGTTTAGCTAAACAGTCATGGTTATGTCACAAGAGGGTTGACGCTGGGATCAGATTCTCCTACATTAGCGCCCGTCGACAGCGCAACGCGTTGGCGATGAAGTAAAACGGTGAGGTGTCTGAGTGGCTGAAGGAGCACGCCTGGAAAGTGTGTATACGCGAAAGTGTATCGAGGGTTCGAACCCCTCTCTCACCGCCATATTTTAATGAGAAAGCCTGAACGCAAGTTCAGGCTTTTTTGTTGTCTGCGGCGCATGAAACGCCCTGGCGAAACTGCCTGTGCGTGCGGTTCGCCGTAGTTTTCAGCAAAGCGAACACAGGTTAACCGGACGCGCCGAAACCAAGAAATTCTGCTTGACCGGATCGCCCTCTCTCCCTATAGTAGCGCCCCGTTGCACCAGTGAGTACGCAACAACAAAATACGGTGAGGTGTCTGAGTGGCTGAAGGAGCACGCCTGGAAAGTGTGTATACGCGTAAGTGTATCGAGGGTTCGAACCCCTCCCTCACCGCCATATTTTAAAGAGAAAGCCTGAACGCAAGTTCAGGCTTTTTTTTTGTCTGTAATCCGCCTCAGTGTGGGCGGTTGGCCGTCATGTGCGGCTGCATTCCGCCTCGGCGCCAGTCGCCCGGGGTTTGGCCGTAATGGCGTTTAAAACTGCGATTGAAGGACTGTTGCGAATCGAAGCCGAGTGAGATCGCCACGCTGACGATCGGCTCGCCGCTGTTGGCCAGGCGCTCGGCTGAAACCCTCAGCTTCTGCATACGGATATACTCCCCCAGCGCGTAGCCGGTCTGGCGCTTGAACATCCGTTGCAGGTGCCATTTGGAATATCCCGCGCGCCCCGCCACGGTGTTGATATCCAGCTTCTCTTCCAGATTATTGTCAATCCACTCAATCAAATCAGTAATAAAACCCGTGCTGTTCATGCTGACGCTCCCATGACGTTGGCAGGTAATTCCGCTGCCCGATGTCATTACGTTGCAGCAGTTTCGCACTAAATGCAATTTTTATTATTGCATTTAACGGAGGGGCACTTCTATAATCCACCCAATTAATGTAACCGATATTGATACATTAATGTGACAACAATGTGTTTCAAAACCTAACCGTTGCGCCGATGACGGTGCAACCGCACTGCCGCCGGCCTCAGGCCTCAGGCCAGAGTTGTTACCCGGATAACAGGGCCGGGTGTATGGCCTGATCGTGCTTACCCACTGGAAATAAAAAGAATGCCAAGCCAGCCAAACTCATTGTTCCCCTCTCCAGGCCGTCAGAACGCTATCGGTTTCGGCGCACGCCTCTCGGCAATCGCGCTGCTGGCCATGCTGCTGGCCGGGTGTGATAACAGCGTCGCTCAGAATGCGGCTCCCCCGCCGCCTGCCGTCAGCGCCGCCGAGGTGGTCATCAAACCCATCAGCCAATGGGATGCCTTTAACGGCCGAATCGAAGCGGTACAAAGCGTGCAGCTGCGTCCGCGAGTTTCCGGCTATATCGACAAGGTGAATTACACCGAAGGCGATGAAGTCAAGAAAGGCCAGGTGCTGTTTACCATCGACGATCGTACCTACCGCGCCGCCCGCGAACAGGCTCAGGCCGAACTGGTACGGGCACGCAATCAGGCCGCGCTGGCCCGCAGCGAATCCAGCCGTACCGAGAAACTGATTGGCAGCCAGGCGATTTCGACCGAGGTATGGGAACAACGCCGCTCCTCCGCCGCCCAGGCCCAGAGCAACGTTTTGGCGGCCCAGGCCCAGTTCGACATGGCGCAGCTGAATCTCGACTTTACCCGAGTGATCGCCCCGATCGACGGTCGCGCCAGCCGCGCCATGATCACCGCCGGTAACCTGGTCACCGCCGGCGACAGCGCCAGCGTGCTCACCACTCTGGTCTCGCTTGATAAGGTGTATGTCTATTTCGACGTGGATGAAGCCACCTTCTTGCGTTACCAGAGTGATGGCCGACGCACGGCAAAACTGCCGGTAAAGGTCGGGCTGGTGGGCGAAAACGGCTATCCGCATCAAGGCGTGGTGGATTTCACCGATAACCAGCTGAATGCCGGCACCGGCACCATTCGTATGCGCGCCCTGCTGGAAAACGCCGAGCGCCGCTTTACGCCTGGGCTGTTTGCACGGGTGCAGATGCCCGGCAGCGCCGTGTTCAACGCCATGCTGATTGACGACAAGTCGGTAATGACCGATCAGGACCGCAAGTTTGTTTATATCGTCGATAAAGACGGCAAGGCGCAGCGCCGAGACATCGAGGTGGGCCGCGAGGCCGACGGGCTGCGGATTGTCCGCAAAGGCCTGTCTGCGGGCGATCGGGTGATCGTCGACGGTATGCAAAAAGTGTTTATGCCGGGCATGCCGGTTGCAGCAAAAACCGTGGCGATCAACGCCGATGCTTCCGCGCTTAACTAAGCCCCAGCAGGAATTCTGAGCTATGGACTTTTCCCGTTTTTTCATCGACCGACCGATTTTTGCCGCGGTGCTGTCGATCCTGATTTTTGTCGGCGGCGTGATTGCCATCCCGCTGTTGCCGATCAGCGAATACCCTGACGTTGTGCCGCCCAGCGTACAGGTGCGCGCCCAATACCCGGGAGCCAACCCGAAAGAGATCGCCGAAACGGTAGCTACGCCGCTGGAAGAGGCGATCAACGGCGTCGAAAACATGATGTACATGAAATCAGTGGCCGGTTCTGACGGCGTACTGGTAACTACCGTCACCTTCCGCCCGGGTACCGATCCTGACCAGGCCCAGGTACAGGTGCAAAACCGCGTGGCGCAGGCAGAAGCGCGCCTTCCGGAGGATGTGCGGCGGCAAGGGGTCACTACCCAGAAACAATCTCCGGCCCTGACGCTGGTGGTGCACCTGGTCTCCCCTTCCGGCAAATACGATTCACTTTACCTGCGCAACTACGCCACCCTGAAGGTCAAGGATGAGCTGGCCCGTCTGCCGGGGATCGGTCAGGTACAGATCTTCGGTGCGGGCGAATATGCGATGCGCATCTGGCTGGATCCGAACAAGGTCGCTTCACGTGGGCTGACGGCCTCTGACGTGGTTTCTGCCATGCAGGAGCAAAACGTGCAGGTTTCCGCCGGCCAGTTGGGTGCGGAACCTATGCCGACCCGCAGTGATTACCTGCTGTCGATCAACGCGCAGGGCCGCCTGCAAACCGAGGAAGAGTTCGGCAATATCATCCTCAAAAGCGGCGACAACGGCGAGATCGTCCGCCTGCGTGACGTAGCACGAATTGAAATGGGGTCCGGCAGCTATGCGCTGCGTGCGCAGCTCAATAATAAGGATGCGGTCGGGATCGGTATCTTCCAGGCGCCGGGTGCCAATGCCATCGAGCTGTCCAATGCGGTGCGGGCCAAAATGGCCGAGCTGTCGACCCGCTTCCCGGACGGCATGAGCTGGGAATCGCCGTACGATCCTACGGTGTTCGTGCGCGATTCTATCCGCTCGGTAATAGACACCCTGCTTGAAGCGGTGCTGCTGGTGGTACTGGTGGTTATTCTGTTCCTGCAAACCTGGCGTGCTTCGATCATCCCGCTGCTGGCGGTTCCGATCTCCATCGTCGGCACCTTTGCTGCGCTCTATCTGTTGGGGTTCTCGCTCAATACGTTGAGTTTGTTCGGGCTGGTGCTGGCCATCGGTATCGTGGTCGACGACGCCATCGTGGTGGTGGAAAACGTCGAGCGTAATATTGAAGAAGGCCTGTCGCCGCTGGCGGCGGCGCATCAGGCAATGCGCGAAGTTTCCGGCCCGATTATCGCCATCGCCGTGGTGCTCTGTGCCGTGTTCGTCCCGATGGCGTTTCTTTCCGGCGTTACCGGCCAGTTTTATAAGCAGTTTGCCGTCACTATCGCCATTTCGACCGTGATTTCCGCCATCAACTCGCTGACCCTGTCACCGGCATTGGCCGCGCTGCTGCTCAAACCACACGGTGCGCCGAAGGACATGCCGTCACGCCTGATCGATCGGTTATTCGGTTGGCTGTTCCGTCCGTTCAACCGCTTCTTTGCCAACAGTTCGCAGCGTTATCAGCGTGGGGTTTCTCGTGCATTAGGCAAGCGTGGCGCGGTATTTGTGGTGTACGTGCTGTTGCTGTGTGCCGCCGGGGTGATGTTTAAAACCGTGCCGGGCGGATTTATCCCGACTCAGGACAAACTTTACCTGATTGGCGGGGTGAAAATGCCGGAAGGTTCGTCACTGGAGCGTACCGATGCGGTGATCCGCAAGATGAGCGCCATCGGCCTGAGCGTCGACGGCGTAACCGATGCCGTCTCCTTCCCCGGATTGAATGCGTTGCAGTTCACCAATACGCCCAACACCGGTACCGTGTTCTTTGCGCTTGAATCGTTAAACACCCGCACCCGCAGTGCGGCGCAGATTAACGCCGAAATTAACGCCAAGATTTCACAAATCCAGGAAGGCTTCGCCTTCTCGATCATGCCACCGCCCATTCTCGGCATCGGTCAGGGTTCCGGGTATTCGCTGTATATTCAGGATCGTGCCGGTCTGGGGTATGGCGCGCTGCAAACTGCGATCAATACGATGTCGGGCGCCATCATGCAAACGCCGGGCATGGGCTTCCCTATTTCGTCTTATCAGGCCAACGTGCCGCAGTTGGACGCGAAAATTGACCGCGACAAGGCCAAGGCGCAAGGCGTACCGCTTAACGCATTGTTCAGCACGCTGCAGACCTATCTCGGTTCGTCATACATCAATGACTTCAACCGCTACGGCCGCACCTGGAAGGTGATGGCCCAAGCCGATGGTCAGTTCCGCGACAGCGTGGAAGATATTGCCAACCTGCGCACCCGCAACGATAAGGGTGAAATGGTGCCGATTGGCAGCATGGTCAGTATCAGCACCACCTACGGCCCGGACCCGGTGATCCGCTATAACGGGTTCCCGGCGGCGGACCTGATTGGCGATGCCGATCCTCGGGTGTTGTCATCATCACAGGCAATGAGCGAGCTGACGGTGATGGCCAATAAGCTGTTACCGAACGGCATGAACATCCAATGGACCGACCTGAGCTACCAACAGTCAACCCAGGGCAATGCGGCGATTATTGTGTTCCCGGTGGCGGTGCTGTTAGCCTTCCTGGCATTGGCGGCGCTGTACGAAAGCTGGACGCTGCCGCTGGCGGTGATCCTGATCGTGCCGATGACCATGCTGTCGGCGCTGTTCGGCGTCTGGCTGACCGGCGGCGACAACAACGTGTTCGTCCAGGTGGGGTTAGTGGTCTTGATGGGGCTGGCCTGTAAAAACGCCATTTTGATTGTCGAGTTCGCCCGCGAACTTGAGCTGCAGGGCAAAAGCATCATGGAAGCGGCACTGGAGGCCTGCCGTCTGCGACTGCGGCCGATCGTGATGACCTCTATCGCCTTTATCGCCGGGACCATTCCCCTGATATTGGGACACGGCGCCGGTGCAGAAGTGCGCGGCGTCACCGGTATCACGGTGTTTGCCGGCATGCTGGGCGTCACGCTGTTCGGGTTGTTCCTGACCCCGGTGTTCTACGTGACCCTGCGTCGTATGGTCACGCGTAAGCTACGCCAGCAAACGGCATAACGCTGCGTTTGCGTCAGCCATAAAAAAGCCCGGTTTAAAAACCGGGCTTAGTCTGATGACAAACACCCGAAAAATGGGATTTTCGGATGTTTGGGATAGAGCAGAAGACATAATTCTTTGTTTATTTTCATCCCAAGATCAGAGTTTTTAACGACAAAGGACTTTGTCAGCCATAAAAAAGCCCGGTTTAAAAACCGGGCTTTTTCTTTGTTTTAGCGTTTAGCGTGATTTATTTTTCCGCTGTCTCTTCGTCTTTTACGTCTACGTCTTGCATCGCATACGCTGCGCAGGCACGCTTATCGCCCCGCTCCAGTTCAGCCAGAGAGTCCGCCACCGTGTAGCGCGCCAGTACGTTTAACGATGCCTCTTCCGCTTCGTTCACCACCGACTTGAAATACCAGCAGGCGTTGGCACTGACCAGGCAACGTGCCGGCCCTTCCGGCCGGGCGGCCCAAATGCGTTTGTCATCGATAACAGACAGATAGATATCCCGCAGGGTGATCTGCTCCGCCGGGCGCCCCAGGTGAATCGAGCCGTTACGGCCCAGGGTCGAGACAATGATGCCATTTTTGGTCAAGGGCACCATCAGCTTGCGGATAAAACTGGGGTTAGCTTCCAGACCGGCGGCAAGCACCGCGCTGGTCGAACGCACACCCAGCTTTTCAGCCACGGCCACGCTAAGTACCATTTGCATTGCAGTCGGAAAGCGAAAATCTAACATGTTTTTATCTCTGTCTCCGGGAGACTAAATACTTGGACTGGGTCGGTATGAGATAACGCCATCACACCCACTCAACTGCACAATAATATAACAAACACTGTTGCATTATTGAAGGTATGCCCGGATAAATCGCACGGATACATTAGGTCAGAAATCGCGTCAGAACTGGCCTGAAGGCAAAACGGTGGGGAGCAAATAGACAGAAACCCGCGCCAATATTAATGCCGCTCGCTTAACTGGGTTAAACGATCAGAACTAACACTGTTCGCGGGTTTAATTCTTATCGGGCGATCAGGCTTTGTTCAGCACCAGTTGGCCGCTTTTATCCAACGGGATCTGGGTGCCGGGATCGTGATCCATGCGGATCTTGCCCTGCTGATTTCCAATCTTGTAGGTCACGTCGTAACCCAGCATCTTCTGTGATTTGTCGTAGACCGTTTTGCAACGCTGCTGCGTGCTGGTGGTGGTGTCGTTATTCTGCATCGCCCCCTGCACCTGGTTACCGGCATAGCCGCCGCCCAATGCGCCGACGACCGTGGCGACGTCACGTCCACGTCCCCCACCGAACTGATGACCGATGACGCCGCCGGCGACCGCACCCAGCACGGAGCCGGCAATACGATTTTCGTCCTGCACCGGCGCACGGTGAGTGACGGTCACATTGCGACATTCCCGACGCGGGGTTTTGATGGTTTCTTTGATCGGCGTTGCGGCGAGTACCTGCGCGTATTGCGGACCGGAAGAGAAAACGTCAAGACTGGCAACCGCAGCAATACCCAGAGCGGCTGCAATACCAATACCCACACCGGCTAACATTGACTTGTTCACAGGAAATCCTCCTGAAAGTGTTACCACGCATTTGTACCGGGGACTTTACCTACATTGCACCGCGCTTATTATTTTGCGCATTGGCGGCACGTGGTATTCCGGTTTACGGCGTGCGCGACGCGCCGTCTGTAAACGAGAGAAAGTCTGCACAATGTTCCAGAACCTCGCAATAAGACAATGTGACCAAAAATGCCGGAAATCCCACTTACCCCCAGTGTTTAGGAGGATTCTTAAGACTTTTACCCATAACAACGGGACATTGTGCTGAATAATCAGCTGCTGCCTGCCCATTCTTGCGGCTGTAGGCATAAAAAAACCCACGCGGGCGAACCGGCGTGGGTGGTCGATAACCGGGGGGTTAGTGCATTTTCAAACGCGGGCGGATCACCCGGTTGATGCCGCCAACCAGCATCATCAGGCCGGTTTTGATGTAGCCGTGCAAAGCGACCTGGTGCATGCGGTACAGCGAGATGTAGACAAAGCGCGCAATGCGGCCTTCCACCATCATCGAGCCGCGCATCAGGTTGCCCATCAGGCTGCCCACGGTGCTGAAGCGGGACAGAGACACCAGCGAACCGTGATCTTTGTAGACGTATGGCTTCAGCGTCTGGCCGTTCATCAGTGCCAGAATGTTGGTAAAGCAGCGTGACGCCATCTGGTGCGCCGACTGGGCGCGCGGCGGCACAAAACCACCGCCCTCTTTCGGGCAGGACGCACAGTCGCCGATGGCGAAAATGTTCGGATCGCGCGTGGTCTGCAGCGTTGGCTCTACCACCAGTTGGTTAATGCGGTTGGTTTCCAGCCCGGCGATGTCCTTCATAAAGTCCGGAGCCTTGATACCGGCCGCCCACACCATCAAATCGGCGTCGATAAATTCGCCGCCCTTGGTGTTCAGGCCGTTGGCATCCGCGCTGGTGACCATGGTGTTGGTCAGCACGCGCACGCCCAGCTTGTTCAGTTCCTGATGTGCCGCAGCGGAAATACGCGGCGGCAGCGCAGGCAGAATACGCTCGCCCGCTTCGACCAGCGTTACGTTCAGCGCGCTGTTGTCCAGGCCTTCGAAACCATAGCTGTGCAGCTGCTTCACCGCATTATGCAGCTCGGCGGACAGCTCCACACCGGTGGCGCCGCCGCCAACGATAGCGATATTCACCCGCTCTTTTTGCCCCGGCTGCGCCGAGAACTTGAGGAATAGGTTCAGCATCTCGTTGTGGAAACGTCGTGCCTGGTGCGGGTTATCCAGGAAGATACAGTGATCCTTGACGCCGGCAGTGCCGAAATCGTTCGAGGTACTGCCAAGCGCCATCACCAGAATGTCGTAAGACAACTCACGCTCCGGCACCAATTCGCCCCCCTGCTCGTCGCAGATTTGCGCCAGGTGCAGCGTTTTGGTTTCACGATTGATGTTGGTCAGCGAACCCAGTTGGAAGCTGAAAGAGTGATTGCGCGCATGCGCCAGGTAGCTCAGCGCGTCAACGCCGTCATCCAGGGAACCGGTTGCAACTTCATGCAGCAAAGGTTTCCACAGATGGCTGTGGTTACGATCCACCAGCGTGATTTCTGCTTTGTGCTTACGACCGAGCTTATGGCCCAGGCTGGTCGCCAGTTCCAGACCACCGGCACCACCGCCCACGATGACGATTTTTTTCTTTGGCGTTGTCAAAATAACCCCCTAAATGTGAACCAATTGTTGCCTAAGGGTAAATAAATAATATCCTTAGAATACATAGGGTTCGCGTAAATTAAACCTGCTATCTAAAGCCAGAATAGCATGGGGGGTTATTTGGTCATACCAAAATTGATGTACATCAAATTTTTTTGGTTAAAGGCTGGACGAAGGGAAATTTTGAGGATTGTGATTCAAATAGTTAGCGCTGGGTCACAGTTTCAAATTTTACCGTCCAACGGGCCAAACGGCGCTTTTTGAGCAAGAAATACCGCAATGTTTGCCTGGCGGAAGCAAGCATTGCGGCGACCTAGGGCGTTATAAAACTGTTAAACCAGGGTCTTGAACGCCTTGATACGTTGCAGGTGTGGCGAGATGTTTTTGAACTTGTGGGTTTGCTGCTCATCCCAGACGATTTCATAGTATTTGTGCAGCAGTTCCGCACTGCGTTGGCTGTCCAACACTTCGTCGTGACGAGAAAGTACCGCCAGGCAGCGATCGCGATTTTTTTCGCGGAAGTCTTCGACACACTTGGTGGCGATATCGCGATACTCTTCCGGGCGGTCGATTTTGCCCTGCATATGTTCTTCAGGATACAGATTGGGGTTGAAGATCACCTGTCGAATGCCGCACAGAAAGCCGATCCGTTCGGCCCAAAAGCCCCCAAGCCCCACCCCGCAGATCAGCGGATGTTTATCCCCTTCCTGCTGAACCGCCTTGTCCACCTCTTTCAACAAATGCTGCATGTCATGGCGTGGATGCAAGGTGCTGTAGCTGATAAAGCGCACGTCCGGATCGATAAACTGGAGCTGTAACACCTTTTCATGATTGCCGGGACTGGTTGAATCGAAGCCATGTAGATAGATAATCATGTGGATCCTCGCAACAAGCTGAGGGCCGCGCCGCAGCCCTCATCGTTTACGCCGCATTACGACGCCCTGGGTTCACCCCGCATTACGCTGTTTGTGCTCTTCCCAGCGTTCGCTGAGCGCATTCAGTTCCTTATGCGCCTGCTGCCAGCGCGCAGAATCACGCAGCTCTTGACGGGTGAACTGACCGCGATGATATAACTGCTTCACCCTGTCTGCTTTGACCGGGGACAGGTTATCCAGCACGCTGACCGCCCCTGCACGGTTATTGCACACCAGGATCATGTCACAGCCGGCATCCAGCGCCGCCTGGCCACGTTCGGCATAACTGCCCATGATCGCCGCCCCTTCCATCGACAGGTCGTCCGAGAAAATGACGCCGTCAAAGCCCAACTCCTGACGCAGGATCTGCTTTAACCAGTAAGGTGAGCCGCTGGCCGGACGCGAGTCTGCTTCAGTATAGATGACGTGCGCCGGCATTACGGCGTCCAGCAGTTGACGGTTAATCAATTCACGGAAGATCGCCATATCGTGTTCGCGGATCTGCGCCAGCGGACGTGGATCGCGCGGCGTTTCTTTGTGCGAATCCGCGCTGACGGCACCGTGTCCCGGGAAATGCTTGCCGGTGGTTTTCATACCGGCGCTGTGCATGCCCAAAATGAACTGCTCAGCCATCACCAACGCCTGCGTTGGATCGCTGTGGAACGAGCGTTCGCCAATCGCGGCGCTGACATGGCCAATATCCAGCACCGGGGCGAAGCTGATGTCGATATCCTGCGCGATCATTTCCGCCGCCATCAGCCAACCGGCCTCCTGCGCCAGACGCTTGCCCTCATGGGCAGAGTTCAAGGCGGCAAATGACTGTGCCGCCGGTAGGCGGGTAAAACCTTCGCGGAAACGCTGAACGCGGCCGCCTTCCTGATCCACCGCCACCACCAGCCGATCGTGGGAAGCCTCGCGGATCTGCCGCACCAGCTCACGCAACTGCTGCGCATCGTGGAAATTGCGGGTGAAGAGGATCAGGCCGCCCACCAGCGGGTGTTTTAAGATCTCACGTTCTTCTGCATCCAGCTCATAGCTGGCGACATCTAACATTACTGGGCCCACGGCCACCTCACTTCATTATTCATTCAGAACATGGGGATGTTAAACAAAAACGCCGGTGCAACACTGCGCCCCAGCGCAAAAATTCAGGATCGTCGGTCTGTTGCCAGCGCACTTCAAACCAAAGCAGCATCAGGTAATCCACCCATGGTAACCAGCGCTGTACCTGCCTGCTCAGCAACGGCAAATCAAGGTAACCGATGCGAGCATAATGCTGCAAAAATTGCTGTCGGCGCGCGGGTGACCAGGCGTTACTGCAAAACAACGCGGCGATGTCCAACGCAATATCGCCGTCTGCCGCATACTCCCAGTCAATCAGCCGCAGGCTTTCCCCCTGAGCGATCAAATTGCCCGGATGAACATCCATATGCAGCGGCGCCAGTTTCAACGGCGTTGGTGTGCGACGATGCAGAAAATGTTGATGCAACCGCAGCCAGGCCGGCGTCAAACGCCGACCATCCAGTTGCTGCCAGTAACGGATAAACTGCCGATGCAGGTTCAACGGGTAGCCGCTGGGGGGTTGCCGGTGCAAGCTGGCCATCAACGCCGCCAAGTCGCCCCGCTCATTGAGGCGAGAAAAACCCGCATCTGTGACAACGTCACCATCGAGCCACTGCAGGATAATCCACTGATTATTTTGCACTAAAACCTGTGGTCCGATGCCTTGTCCGCTGCGATGCAGCACTCTCGCCTCGCGCCGACGGCTGACGCCCAGCGCACTTTTCTCGCGGCTTTGCTGACGCGCCAACAGTTGCACACCTTCGCCTTCAATACGCCAACTTTCGCCGGTCAGGCCCTGCACCGGGCTGAAACGACAACCGGCGGTTTTCACCGCCGGCAGTTCTTTCTCAATCAGCGTTCGTAATGTGGCTTCAGTGTTTAACGGCGCCATTACCTGACCAGACGATTTCACCGGTTTGCACCAGCATCAGTTGCATATCCAACGTTGGGGACTTCACGTCGCCACTGACGTCGCTGTACAGCACGTACTGTGCACTGACGATCCGCGCCAGACCAATGGCTTTGCTGCGTGAACCCAGGCTGTCATCTGCCGACAGGCCCAGCGTCTGTTTGGCACTGACCAACTGCGCTTCCGGCACGATGGAGAAGGTTTGATTAGATGCTAACGCCTTGTGCAGTGCCGAGGTCGCTTTCGCCGTCTGCAATGCGCCGTTGGTGTTGTTCTTCACGCTGTCGAGCAACAGCACGCTGCCCGGATTGACGCCATCGGCTTTCAGCATCTGATTCACTAGCGGCTGTACACTGCCAAGCCAATCGAGCTGCTGAATTTTCGGCGGTTGCGGTACCGGCTCGCTAACCGGTGGTTGTGGCTGCTCGATCGGCGGCGTTACCGGCTCGACGGTCACCGGCGGCTGCGGTTGTTCCGGTTCCGGCGGACGCGACAGACAGCCGGTTAACGTCAACGCGGCCAGCGCCACAAATAGATACTTTTTCATTAATCCCTCTCCACTGAACCAAGAGTTTACAAGAATAGATACAGACGCACGCGTTTGGCATCGAGATTACCGTTAAGCGAGTAAATTGTGGCGTCTGAATTTGGCGCAATAGTGATGGTGCGCGGCGCCTCAAAAGGCCGGATATCCAGCCCCTGATCGTCATACCAGTAAAAACGATAGTGTACCGTTACCGGTGTGGATTGGCTGTTACTGAGTTCCGAGGTAGCCATCACGCGCCCGGAAGCATCCGAAATCGACGGGTTGTCGGCCAGAATGCCCGCGGTCAGCACCGGCGAATCCATCACGACCGTTTGTCCTTCGTTAACCGCGATGCCCTTCGGGCTGCTGCAGCCCATCAGGACGATGGCGGGTAACGCCAGCGCCATCAGACAACGCAGGGATTTGCTATAGCGCATGATTGACCTCGGTTAGCGTGACAGCAGCGGCCCCAAGGAACGGCCACCGACCAAATGCATATGAATATGATAGACCTCTTGGCCGGCATGGCGATTGCAGTTAACAATCAGGCGATAACCGTCTTCGGCGATGCCTTCCTGCTCGGCAATTTTTGCTGCGGCAGTGATCATGCGACCCAGTGCAGCTTCGTGCTCCACGGTTACGTCGTTAATCGTCGGGATCAGCACATTCGGAACGATCAAAATGTGGGTCGGCGCCTGAGGTGAAATATCACGGAAAGCGGTGACCAGTTCATCCTGGTAGACCACATCAGCAGGGATTTCGCGGCGGATAATTTTACTGAAAATCGTTTCTTCGGCCATCTGGCGTTCCTTGTAGAGGGAAAAAAGCTGTACGCAGTATGAGTGACAAATTCTACTGCTTTCAACCTGATTGCGCACTTTCCGCGTTGAGTGATGCAGAATCAGGCAACCAGCCAGAATAATTACGTCGTTCCCGGCAGCGCATATCTGATTTTTTCACTTTGGTTATTCACTATTGTTGCTTTACTTGCCCGCGGCCGCCGCCAATAGTAACCCTATGATTAGCAACGGATAGAAAATAACATGCGATTCAAAATCCTGGCGCTTAGCGCGCTGTTGCTGTGCGGCCATGCCATGGCCGAAACCCAAAGCATTATCGATCTGCAGGCCAACCAACAACATGTGCGGGCGGCGAAGAATCCGGCTGCCGTCGCCTTGATACCGGCCAATTACCCTTTTGCCGTACCGGGCAAGCTGACCGTCGCGGTGGCCTCTGAAAACTCCCCGCCGCTGGCGCTGTTTGCCGAAGACAATAAAACGCTGATTGGCAGTGACCCGGATATTGCACAACTGGTGGCAGACAGCTTGGGGCTGGAATTAAATCTGGTGCCCACCTCTTGGGAGGATTGGCCACTCGGGATCAGTTCCGGTAAGTATGACGCCGCCATTTTCAATATTGCCGTGACCAAACTGCGCAAAACCAAGTTTGATTTCGCCACCTACCGGGTGGATACGCTGGGCTTTTACGTAAAATCCACCAGTAAAATCAATTCAATCAACCAACCTGCAGACGTTGCCGGGCTGCGAATCATTGTCGGTTCCGGTACCAATCAGGAAAACATCCTGCTGGGTTGGGATAAACAGAACCGCGCCAACGGCCTGCCGCCGGTGCAACCGATTTATGTCACCGATGACGCGGCGGCCAACCTGAGCATTCAATCCGGACGCGTCGACGCCTACTTCGGCCCCCACTCGACCGGAGCCTACAAGGCGGCGCTGACCGGCAAAACCAAAATGGTCGGCATCGGCCCCAACGTGGCCTATGTGGCGGTCACCACCAAAAAAGACAACGGTCTGGTGGCGGCCATCAACGCCGCCATCAACGGGGTGATCGTCAGCGGAGAATATGCGCAGGTGCTGAACCGTTGGGGGGAACACGATGAAAAGGTCCCGCGCTCCATCATCAATCCACCGGGTATCGGCGACTAATCCTCAATTAATTGGGGTGCGTGTGTTCGCATCCAGTTAGCCAAGGAGTCGAGTGTCGGGCGCAGCGTTTTACCCAGCGACGTAATCTGATATTCAACACGCGGCGGGACCTCCGGAAACACCTGCCGCGTGACCAGACCGCGCTGCTCAAACTGCCGCAGTTGGCGCGTCAACTCTTTCTGAGCAATCGGCGCTACCGCACGTTGCAGTTCACTGAAACGTACCGGGCTGTCGATCAAGATCAATCGGTAAAGGATGGGGATCGCCCACTTCCCTGCAACCAGATTCACGAAGTTCACCATCGGGCAAGGTTCGCCCGCCGCCGGTAACCCGGCTAAATTATTTTCCGTGGCAGAAAGCCCAGCTTTGCTCATTTCATCCCTCTTCGCCCGTTAGTATCCAAAAGATGCCTACTATGCAAAGGATACTATAGCGCAAATAATGGCCGTACCGACAATAATCAGGAGTGGGCTATGTCACGACTCAAAGGCAAATACGCGTTGATCACCGGCGGCACCAGCGGCATTGGTTTGGAAACGGCGCGTCAGTTTATCGCCGAGGGAGCCACGGTGGCGATCACCGGGCGCAGTCAAAGTGGCCTCGAGACAGCGGGAAAAGAACTGGGTGACGTGTTGTTATTACGTAACGACGCCGGGGATATCGCTGAACAACGCACATTGGCGCAGCAGTTGGCCAACCATTGGCCGCGCCTCGACGTGTTGTATATCAACGCCGGTGACGTCACGCACCATCCCTTGCAAGAGTGGGATGAACAAAGCTATCAGCGGTTGATGGACATCAACCTGAAGGGGCCGTTCTTCCTGATCCAGGCGCTGCTGCCACAGTTGGCTAATCCGGCGTCGATTATTTTGTGCGGTTCGGTCAGTGCGCATATCGGGCTGCCGCTAAGCAACGCTTACGCCGCCAGCAAGGCCGGGCTGTTGTCGCTGGCCCGAACGCTTTCCGGCGAACTGCATCCGCGCGGCATCCGGGTTAACGGCCTAAGCCCCGGCCCGACAGAAACCCCGGCGCTAGGCAAGCTGGGGTTAAAAGATGCCGATGAGCAGGCGCTGCGCGACGAGATCCGCGCTCTGGTGCCGATCGGCCGCATGGGTACGGCATGGGAGCTGGCAAAGGCGGCAGTGTTCCTGGCATCGGATGAGTCAGCCTTTATGGTGGGCAGCGAGTTGCTGATCGACGGTGGCGTAGGGAATTTATAGCGGCGATGATTTCACGGGGTGATATCAAGCCGTGACAGCACAGGCTGCACGGCTTGGCATCAGCCCAGACCGGGAATGGCGACACCGAAAGTTTGCAGCAGCAGCACCATGTTGAGCAGAATAATAATCACCGTACCTATGATCGACACCAGGCTGGTCAGGCGGCTATTCACGAACTCGCCCATGATGTCGCGGCGACGCGTGAACATCACCAGGGCAATCATCGGCGCCGGCAGCGCCAGGCTCAACACGACCTGGCTGTAAACCAGTGCATCGGTAGCATTAACCCCAAGCGCCACCACGATGAACGCCGGCACCATGGTCATCATACGGCGCACCCATACCGGAATACGGAAACCGACAAACCCCTGCATGATCATCTGGCCGGCCATCGTCCCCACCACCGAGCTGGAAATACCGGAGGCAATCAGCGACATCAGGAAGATGCCCGCAGCGGCAGCGCCAAACAGCGGCGTCAGCGTATGGTAGGCGGTGCCAATCTCCGCCACGTCGCTGTTTCCGGCATGGAAGGCGCTGGAAGCCATAATCACCATGGCGATATTCACCAGCCCGGCGACAGATAAGGCAATCACCACTTCAATATTGGAAAAACGCAGCAGCTTGCGCCTTTCACCACTGTCACTGGCCGGCGCACGGTGTTGAGTCAGCCCGGAGTGCAGGAAGATGGCGTGCGGCATCACCGTGGCACCGATAATCCCCACCGCGATGGTCAACGCCTGTGCATCCGGCAACTGCGGCGTCACCATGCCCATGCCCGCCGCAGCCCAGTCCACCGGCACAATAAACATCTCGACCAGGTAACACAGGGCAATAATCGCGACCAGGCCGCCGATCATCAGTTCTACCGGGCGGAATCCTTTTTTCTCCACCATCAGCAAAGCGTAGGTGATGACCGCGGTCACCCCCATTCCCGGCAACAGAGGCATATGGAACAGCAAGGCAAGCGCTATAGCCCCGCCGAGGAACTCAGCCAGATCGGTTGCCATCGCCGCCACTTCACTGAGCAGCCACATGCCGATCACTACCGGGCGCGAAAATTGATCGCGGCACATCTCTGCCAGATTGCGGTGCGTGACGATACCCAACTTGGCCGACAGCGCCTGGAACAGCATTGCAATCAGGTTGGCCATCACCACCACCCACAACAGGCTGTAACCGTATTTCGAGCCGGCCTGAATATTGGTGGCGAAATTACCGGGGTCCATATAAGCAATGGAGGCAATCACCGCTGGCCCGGCGAACAGCAGCGGCGTGAATGCGCCACGCTTGCGCCCGGCAAGCGCGTTACCTATCGCCGTATTGGTTCGTTCGGTTAACGATGTGGTGGTTGCCGCATCACGCATGATTTACCCTCAATCTTTTTCTGGTTATTTTTCACCCAACACTCTCAGCAATGTAGCATCGGCTACACTTTATGCAAAATGGAAGATACTCTACCTTTGTGTACAAATATTTCTAATTTTAATCCGATACGCCTGGCGAATTGATAATGCGTCGCCTTTGGACTAACGTATGGCGGAACTGCATTAATCTGCAACTCACTGGATTTACGTTTAAAGGACGTCTCAGACTATGGCAACAAGCGCACCAGATGACGCCGATCGCCCCGTTGTGGCCGAAATGCCGGACGAGGCTGAACATGCCCTGCGCTTCACCCGCGCTCGTGAGGCGCAATCCAATGCGCTGATTGAGGATTATGTCGAGCTGATAGCCGACCTGCTGGTCACCACCCGCGAGGCCAGGACCACTGACATCGCCAAACGCTTTGGTGTGTCGCACCCGACCGCGATCAAGAACATCGCCCGGCTCAAGAGTGCGGGTCTGGTGGAGTCACGGCCTTATCGAGGGGTTTTCCTGACGGAGGAAGGTGAACAACTGGCGCAGAAGGTACGCCGTCGTCACCGGATAGTCGTCGACCTGCTGGTGTGCCTCGGGGTACCGAACGAAACGGCGGAGTTGGACAGCGAAGGGATCGAGCACCACATTTCCAGCGATACCCTGGCGGTGTTTGAACAGTTCCTGCAAAAACACGCAGAAAAATAGCGCCTCCCGGTTGTTGCCGCCGCTTCAGGCTTAAGGAACTCTGGCTGCGCCGGCGGCTTTAGATCCAAGAGGTCTTTCACCTAGTGAGGAACCGCTGGGTGAAATGCACAGGCTAGAATATCTCAACTTCTACACTGGACCGGCAGCGCTAAGGGGGAGTCATTGCATACATGACTACCGAACCAAGAGCATTGTTTCTCTTCTCTACAAAGATCTCGTTATCGAACGCATAGTTACCCGCAGGATAGCATATTCTGATGTTCGTCCCCAGGTCCGGATCGTCAACATCGGCGCCAGAACAGCTCTTCCTGCTGCCTTCAGCATAAGAGTAAGCCGCCGTGTAGGTTACGACCTGGCCTGGCAGCAGGTAGGTCATGGTGATTAATGCCATGGCAAAGACAAAGCACAAGACAATACAGGCCCCGCCATAAAACTTCAGATAATCAATGTACTTATTGCTTTTTACGGCGCCACGGCCAATAACGTAAATTGAAATAAACAAAGCCAGTATCATCACTACAACGATCATATAGCGCGTTGTCGAGACACTGAGGAAAGTAATGCGGTAAACCTCTCTATGCCACCACATCACTCCATACACCAAGCCTAAAAAAGCGATGGTTGCAGAAAAGAGAAAAGGGTAAGAATACTTTTTCACGCTCCAAAATCCTTCTGGCAGATCCCCTACTCATTGAAGTAAAGCCATTATCTTTGTTGACACTGCCGCATGCAATCATGCCGATGTTGTACGCCATGTTGGAAGAAAATGGTCTTTCGGTGTTCATTTAAAACCGACAAAAAACCAATAAAAAAGGGAGGCTTTCGCCTAATGCCGGTCACTTAAGGTGACCGGCATTGTTTTTTATAGGATATTTTCGTTTCAATGATTTCAGTTCCCGGGGATACCTGCGCTCCCTTCGACCTGGTAGCACCAAAC
>NZ_JACJFQ010000046.1:0-27391 GCF_014164835.1 Serratia sp. OS31
GTTATTACGTCTTCTTTGGTCGTTGATGATGATAATTGTCAGTTTATATGTTGTTCTCTTGTTTTTGATAATGATAATTCTTACATTTTGTATCACTTGCGATAATCAATAATCACATAGGGTTAACATTTTTGCGTTTTTTTGTTAAAAAAACTGACGATATAACAACGAGTTGGTGTGACCATTCGTGCTATTCCAACAAATGTGAAAAATGTCAGTGAGTGATTAATTGGTTTTACTGAACTATTTTCTTTCCGTAGCTGGGCTGTAAATTGTCAATTATTGATAAAGGTTTACGGCCGCATGGCGGCGACCGTAATAATAGAGCGCCCCATGCAGGAAGTACCCTTGATTTTTCCCTATCAGCAAGGCTCTGGCAAACAATAACGCATCGATTCCAATGCTAAATAAATATCGCTTTCCTGCGTCATCCAATTGACCAGGGCAGCGCGTATCCCTGGCTGCCCATGGTAGTGGGTAGGAGTACAGCGCACGATGCCGTGCCGATCGAGGCGGGCGATAAAACGGTCGCGTGCTGCAACGGCATCGCCTTTATTGTCTTTCAGAGCAAAGCACACCACGTTTAAATTGACCGGTGCCAGCAGATGAAAGCCTTCGCTGGCCGCCAACCCTGTGCCCAATAGCTGCGCCAGTTGAACGTTTCGCTCCACCATATCCCGCATGCCGCTGTGGCCATAGGCTTTCAACGCCATCCATAAAGGGAGTGCCCGGAAGCGCCGCGAGTTTTCAGGGGTCAGATGCAGATAGTTGTCCGGTCGCAACGTGGGGGCTTCCAGATAGGCCGAATGGTTTTGGAACACCTGCATCTGCAATGGCAGGTGACGGCTGAATTGAATGGCGCTGTCATAAGGGACGTTCAACCACTTGTGCGCATCAACGGTGATGGAATCAGCCTGCTCCCAACCGGCCAGACGCGACGCATAGCGGGATGAACAGGCTGCCACGCCGCCAAAGGCCGCGTCGACATGCAGCCAGAATGGATACCGATCCCGCAGCGCCAGCAGGCGCTGAAGGTCATCGAAGGCCACGGTATTCACCGTACCGGCACTGGCCAGGACGAGGGTAGGCATACCGCCACTGGTAGCCAGATGCCGTTCCAGCGCCGCCGGATCTATAGCTTCGGAGTCTGGCAGGCTGTCGATAATTTTCAGCGCATCACGCCCTATCCCCAGCATTCTGAGCGCTTTCACGCTGCTGGCGTGCGGATTTGCCGACAAGACCTGCAGGGAGCCCAATGCAGCCAGTCCCTGTTCGGCGACGTCGATGCCGCGTTGCTGGCCGAGCCATTGGCGACCGATGGCGATACCGACAAAGTTGGCCATGGTCGCCCCGCTGACAAAACTGCCATTGAAGGTTTCCGGCAGCCCCAACAAGGTTTTCAGCTGGGTCACCGTCGCCAATTCAATCGCGGCGGCAACGGTGTCGTGGCTCAGTTGGCTATTTTGGTCGATAACGCTAACCAGCCAGTCCGCAGCCAATGCCGCCGGGGTTGCGCCCCCAGTGACAAAGCCAAAGTAACGCGGCCCGGCGCTGGCGGAGAACCCTTCGGCATAACGCTGCCAGAAATGGTCCAGTGCCGCGATCGCACCCTTGCCGTCCTCGGTCAGTTGGTCATCACCCGGTTGAAGTTGCTGCGCACTTAAGGAAGGGCAAACCGGGCGTAGTTGTACGCCGGCAAGAAACGTTTCGGTCAACTGACGAGTGTGGTCGAGGACCTGTGGAAACTGGTCAAGATCTTGCTGTAAACGTGGGTGCATCGATAACTCCGGATGTAAGGGGAAATAGGGACACCCTAGACCCTTTACTTTGACGGGAAAATCGATGAAAAATACCCTTTTTGGATAGCAGGGTTAACCAATGTTCAGCGAGCGAATTCCACTGCATTTCCTGCCAACCTTTGTGATCGCCGCCAGGCTGGAGAATCTGCGCGCCACCGCCCAGCAGGTGCACCTTACCCACGGAGCCGTCAGCCAACAGATCCAGCAGCTTGAACAGGCGATGGGCTGTCCGTTGTTTGAACGACAGGGCCGGGGGCTGCGTCTGAACGCTGCCGGGCGTGAGCTGTTGGCGGTGGCCGAACCGACGCTGGAGGCATTACAACAGGGGATCGGGCGGGTCAGGCGCGTTGCGCAAAGTCAGATCCTGCGTATCAGCGTCTTGCCTTCTTTCGCTCATTACTGGTTAATGTCGCGGCTGTCGTCTTTTCACGCGGCCTGCGCCGATATTACGCTGGATATCGATGCCTCGCTGGCGGTGCAGGATCTGACGCGCAAAGGGTTTGATGCGGCTATTCGTCTCGGCAATGGGCAATGGGCGGATATGCAGGCGCAACTTATTGCCACGGGAGAGGTAGTACCGGTGGCAACCCCTGCGTTGGCGCACCAATGGCAGGCGGCCTTCGACGGTGGCACGCCGGGTATGCCGTTGCTGGAGCATGATGTAACGCCATGGCGCAGTTGGTTTTTGGCGCATCAGCAGAGGGAGTATGGCAGGCCTCTGGCGTCGTTTAATGATGCGGGTTTGTTGATCCGTGCGGCCGAGCAAGGGTTTGGCATCGCGCTGGTGAAAAAACTGCTGGTGAGCGATGCGCTGATCGACGGCCGGCTGGTGGCGTTGGCCGCGGCCAGGCGACTCGATCCGGTAGATTTTTATCTGGTTTGGCCGCAAAGCTCCGGGCTGACGCCGGCGGTTGAAGCCTTGTTACACTGGTTGCAGCGTCAATTGGCCTGAGTTCAGCGTCGCAGCCAGGCCGGTTGCGAGCGGCCAAGCGGGGTGGCCGGCAGTGCCCAAAGTAGCGCGGTGCCATTGAGCCGTAACGCGGGGTTAAGCCGCTGCGCCGGGCCCCAGCAGGTCAGTTCGGTTTCCGGGTTCTCATCTGCGCAGACCGGCGGGGCCAGTGGCTCTCCCGAATGTTGTGGCGGATAAGGATGATGCAGCAGCAGCTGTGCCGTCCTGGCCAGCGACAGTCGGGCGCTGTAGCCGGTGCCATTTTGCAGACGCTGGCAAATGCCCTGCAGCACCGCCGTAGCCATCAGATAGCCGGTGGCGTGGTCCAGCG
Organism: Serratia sp. OS31; assembly: GCF_014164835.1. Classification (NCBI taxonomy): domain Bacteria; kingdom Pseudomonadati; phylum Pseudomonadota; class Gammaproteobacteria; order Enterobacterales; family Yersiniaceae; genus Serratia; species Serratia sp. OS31. Next base: position 3,080 of record NZ_JACJFQ010000046.1, read on the forward strand.
CCTGTACCGGCAAGGGTACGGGTTGGGTGGTGCCTTTCCACGCCATGCCCGCATCGGCCAGACCACAACTCATCTGTACCAGACTGTCGAAACCACGCCGCCCACGCCACGGGCCGCTCCAGCCGTAGGCATTCAGGCAAACGTCGATCAATCCCGGTGATAAGGCCTGTCGTTGTTCCGCACCATAACCCAGTTTTTCCAAGGCCCCGGCGCGATATCCGTGCACGATAACATCGGCGTTTTTCAGCAGATGTTCAAAGGTGTGGCGATCGTGGGCGTTGGTCAGGTTCAATCGTGCACTGCGTTTGCCGAGCATCACCTCATGCTCAACGGCCGGTTCGTCCCAGCCGTAAGGATCGATACGCAATACGTCCGCCCCCAAACCGGCGAGAAAACGGGTGGCTACCGGGCCGGCGATAATCCGCGTCAGATCCAGCACCCGTACGCCGTGTAGCGGCCTGGCGTTGGCCACGGCCCAGCCTGGCGGCGGAGCTTCCTGAAGTTGCGTCTGATGGATCAGCGGTTCCAGGGCAACGCTTTTACCTTGGGTATGCTGCCGCCACGCTTCGACAGAAAGCATTTCTGCCGCACAGCCTCCGGCCTCTATCACCGCCTGCTCCAGCTCGTTTTTTTTCCATGTCAGCACCTTTGGCGCCAGCCCATTTTTATCCTGATGCGGACCGAGCACTTGCTCTACGGCTTTACGGTGATGCGCTGCATTGGTATGCAGACGGATCCAGCCATCGCAGGTGGCGTAATCACCCGCTAACCGATCCCAGGCCGCGGGCAATGACCAACCCAGTGGGCGTAACGTCCAGCTGAACCACAAGGATGCCAACCGACGATCGACAAACACCTGCGGTGCTGCGCCGTGATGCTGTTGCAGCAGTCCGGCGCAGGCCAGCCCGGCGGCGGCCCAGCAGGCGGTCGCCAATTCGCTGACCGGGAATGCGCTGCTCAGAGCACCTTCACCGCTGACCGTCAGCGAACCCGCCGAAAAGGCGTCGTGACCAAAGCTTTGCTCGATCTCTGCGAGCAGCGTTTGAGTAAGGCTATCCATTATCAACTCCAGCGGTGACGGTCAGGGGACTGAACCTAGCGTAGTTCACCCCGACCGGTGTTGCTATGGCGTAACGTTCAGGGTGCGACCGTCCGCCAGTTTGGCACGCAGACTCTGGGCGGCTATGCCGTTGAACGGCTGCTCGCCAAAATTGGCGGTCAGCGTGGTGCCGTCGCTGAAGGTGGTTTGCTGTACCCACCCGGCATTGTCCAGCCAGCGGAAATCGATCAGCGCTTTATCCCACAGGGCCTGATGCAGCGGACGGAAGGTGGCGTCGGCCTGTTTGATCTGCGGCAGACGCGCCTGCAGCGTGGCACGGCTGAGATGGAACATCGGCGCGGTATTGTAGAGCTGGCTCAGCAGGCTGCGGGTGGTTTTGACATCGCTGAATTTCAGGTTGTCATAGTTCCAGTGGTGGCTGCTGATCACCGCGTCGTGGAACACCGCCTGATACATGGGCAGGCGATAGCGCGGATCGAATTCCACCGTGCGGTAGGGTTCCTTCACCTTGGCCGGGCTGAAAAAGAAGGCCGGTTGGGCATTGGGCCACCAGGCGCCAAGGTAATAAGGAGAGGACTTATCCTGATTCATCTGCTTATCGCCCCAGCCGAATCCCCAGGTTTCCATGCCGTGGGCAAACATGATGTGACGCGCGGTCACCGCATTGCCATCTTCGGAGCCTAGCGGCAGCCGAAGGGTATTGCTGAACCAGGCCAGCCGCGCATTGCGAGCCTGCGCCATTTGCTCGGCACCGGTCGGGTGGTTGGGCTGATAATCGTCAGAGACCATTCCGGTGCCGTCAACGTCGAGGAACAGGCTGTTCAGCCCGGCCAGTCGCACCAGTTCGGCCATGCGCTGCTGAGAGTAAGGCAGCACGCAGCCTGGATTCAGGTAGTAGCCTTGTTTGCCGAAGCCGGGTTTTTTACTGCCGTCGGCACGCACGATGGCGCACTTTTCTCGCAGGGACGTCGGCAGTTGGGCGGTTAACCAGCTGTCATTGACCCCACGTGGAATGGCGGTGTCGTAAGAATCGTAGCTGGCGATCAGGTATCCCGCTTTTTTGGCGCTTTCTACCGCCTGCGGGTGCAGGAACTCGGCGGTCCAGTTGTCGGTGCCCAACCACAGGCGCGGCAGACCGGCCTGCTGCAGCGCCTCGACCAAGGGTTGTGCCAGCCCCTGTCCCCAACTGTCCGGCGGAGTCAGATAGGGCCCAAGTTGCCGTTGTGCCAAGGCTCGGATATCCGCGGCCTGTTGGCGCTGTGCCGGTAAAAAGCCGGCGTCATCCGGCGTTGCCTTGAGCGGCGTCAGTGTCACCAGCGCTTGATTAAGGGCATCAATCAGCGTTTGCTGTTGCCAGCCCTGCGGCGTTTTTCCCGCCAGCGTGCGCACGGTTTTTTGGCTATCGGCATCCATTTTCAGCCACACAAACTCGCCCTTGGGGGTGGTAAGCCAGTCCAACAGACCCGGCCAATTTTTCACGTCGTTCGCCGCCAGCAGTTTGTCGCCCCACAGGTAAATGTGCGTGGCACCAATCAGTTTTTCGCCTTTCGGCGCGATGCGGATTTTATCTCGCAGGCTGCTGAACTGACCGCTCTGTTGCAGGTATTCACGATAACGGCGCGCGCCGGACAGCGGCGTGTCTCCTACGTGCAGCAGCACTTCGAAAGCCTGCTGCTGATTAAAGCGGTTGAACTCATGGCTGCTGCTCATCGCGAGTCCCTTTCCTGCGTCGGTGAAGGTCACCTGGTTGCTGAATGGCGTTAGCAGTAACCAACTGTAGACCTTGCCTTGCTGTTGCTGGCTCCACAGCGGCAGTTTCAGATCCCAGTTGGTATCCAGCGGCGTCATTTCCTTGACCAGATAATTCCGCCAGATGGGATTGTCCAGCGGGATGCGGCTCCCTTCGCCAATCGGCAGCAGCAGGGTGGTTGCCTGCGGCGGCAGCCTGAACCAATTCAGCGTTTGTGCCCGCTTGCTGCTGAAACTCAAACGCAGATCGCCCCCTTCCAATCTGGCGGTAACCTGCATGGCACTGCCGGGCCATTGCCAGGTTGCCTGCGTCGATGTGCTTTGCAGTTCAGCCACGGTTTGCTCAGCCAGTGCCTGGTTAACCTGGTTTTTTCCCGCGACGATTTGCAGCGTGGCCGGGTCTATATCGAAACGGGCCTCGCCCTGTTGCAAGAGCAGGGCCTGGGCGGGAAAACCGGCAAGCAGGGCGAGGCTGATGGAAAGGCGAAGCGTGTTCATTGAATGCGTGTCCTTGAGGATGATTGTCCTGTTGAAGCTCAAGCTTATCGGTAATTAACCAAGTGCCCAATGCCAATAAGGTATAATCGCGTGACTCATCAAATATTGGGTTATTGAGTTTAATTTCCGTTTAATAAATTCGCCTTTACATCGTCACCTTGCGTCACTATACTCAGCCAAAATTTCAAAGAGGAAACACAATTGGACAGTTTTAGTTGCAGTGATATAAATAAGGCAAGCTGACCAATCCTCTTCTGATTTGTTGCTTGCCGAAAACGGCGGGCAGCACCCCTCTCTGGTATTCCGAGCTGTGCAAACCCGAATCTGACTGTTGTTCCTGAGGCCAAATGGCATCGGGTGAATTGATTTGGACGTAATTATGGTTATTTGCAGCCACAGCCTATTCCCTCCAGGCACTTATACGCTCAATCGCTGATTTATTATCGGCGCGATTTCGCGTGTGCTAAAAAGCACATGATCTTATCTCCTGTGGTTATTAAAGGGGAAAGTCATGGCTATGACTCCTTTTGTTTTAAATTTATTACTGGCGATGAGTCTGGGCGCCGTTATTGGCGCAGAACGGCAATGGCGCCAGCGTATGGCCGGCCTGCGTACTAATGCACTGGTGGCGACCGGGGCGGCGGTATTTATCCTCAGCTCCATGTCGACCGACCCTTCCAGCGCCGGTCGGGTTGCCGCACAGATTGTCTCTGGCATCGGTTTTTTGGGCGCCGGCGTGATCATGCGTGAAGGCCTGAATATCCGCGGTCTTAATACGGCGGCCACACTCTGGTGCTCTGCCGCAATCGGTGTGCTGTGCGGCCTCGGGCAGTATTGGAACGCGGTGCTGGCGACGCTGGTGATCCTGTGCGCCAATATTCTGCTGCGCGAGGCGGCGCAACGCATCAATCTGCAACCGCAACAGCAGGCGACCGATCTGGAGGTGTGCTACCGCATTCAGGTCACCTGTGGCGAGCAGGATGAAATACTGGTCCGCACCCTGATATTACAGGCGCTCAACGGCGTGGCATTAAGATTACAATCCTTGCGCAGTGCCGATATTGCCATTCCCGGCCAGCTGGAAGTTTGTGCGGAAATAACCGCGAACCCTTCGGTGCAAAAAGAGATTGAAGGTATTGTCTGCCGCGTCAGTCTGGAAAAAAGCGTCAGTGCTGTGCGTTGGCGTATTGCTTCTGAATTGCCTGTCTAATAAGTCATTAATGTTTCACTGCATTCAGTGATAAGGAGGCGTCATGGACGGTGACCCCGAAAGTTTAAATATTCAACGTGAACGACGCGGCAATAATTCGCGTTAATCACGTCAATTAAATAAATTCCATTCTGTGCTTATTCACCTGTTAATCAGGCGGGGTATCCCTGTGCGCAGAGTAAGATAAGAGAATTGCATTATGACCTATATTAATGAAACCGTACGTCGCCGGGATAAAAAATCGACGCCATACGCCATCGCGCAAGAGGCGAAAAACAGCGTTGACCAGACGCTGGCAAATTTAAAATGTAACCGTAATGGGTTAACCCAGGACGATGTTGATGAACGCCTGACGCAGTTTGGTATTAATCAGGTTGCACATGAGAAGGCTCCGCACGCGTTGGTGCAGTTGTTCAGCGCCTTTAATAACCCGTTTATCTATGTACTGATGGTGCTGGCTGCGATCAGTTTCTTTACCGATTACTGGCTGCCTGCCCGGCGCGGTGAAGAAACCGATCTCACCGGTGTCATCATCATTCTGGTGATGGTGTCACTCAGCGGGCTGCTGCGCTTCTGGCAGGAATACCGCACCAACAAGGCGGCGGAAACGCTGAAGTCGATGGTGCGTACTACCGCAACGGTGATGCGCCGCAGCAGCTACAGCGCACATCCGCTGACGCTGGAAGTCCCGATCCGCGAACTGGTGCCGGGCGATATTATTCAGCTCTCTGCCGGGGATATGGTACCGGCGGACGTTCGTCTGCTGGCGTCGCGCGATCTGTTTATCAGCCAGGCCATTCTGACCGGCGAGGCGATCCCGATTGAGAAATACGACGTTATGGGCAACGTCAGCCAAAAATCGAGTGAGGACGAAGTCTCCAGCGAACATGCGCTGCTGGAGCTGTCGAACATCTGCCTGATGGGTACCAACGTCGCCAGTGGGACGGCCACGGCGGTGGTGGTGGCAACCGGAGGACGCACCTATTTCGGCTCACTGGCGAAGTCGATTGTCGGCACCCGTTCACAAACCGCCTTTGATCGCGGGGTGAACAGCGTCAGCTGGCTGCTGATCCGCTTTATGTTGGTGATGGTGCCCATTGTGTTGTTGATCAACGGGTTCACCAAAGGCGACTGGAGCGAAGCCGCTCTGTTTGCCCTGGCGGTGGCGGTAGGGTTGACGCCAGAAATGCTGCCGATGATCGTCAGTTCCAACCTGGCGAAGGGCGCTATCGCCATGTCGCGGCGCAAAGTGGTGGTCAAGCGTTTGAACGCCATTCAGAACTTTGGCGCGATGGACGTGTTGTGCACCGACAAAACCGGCACCCTGACGCAGGATCGCATCATCCTTGAGCACCACCTGGACGCCAGCGGGACCAAAGACAATGAAGTGCTGCACCTGGCCTGGCTGAACAGCTTCCACCAGAGCGGAATGAAAAACCTGATGGACCAGGCGGTGATCCGTTTTGGTCGCGGCAAGCCGGGCATCGAGGCATTAGGCCGCTTCAGCAAGGTCGATGAGCTGCCCTTTGATTTTATTCGCCGTCGTTTATCTATCGTGGTGGCAGATGAAAATGGCCAACAGCGCCTGATTTGCAAAGGGGCGGTGGAGGAAATGCTCGAAATTGCGACCCATGTGCGCGACGGGCAGCAGATTTTACCGCTGGATCAGGCTCGGCGTGAGGCGTTGCAGGCGCTTGCCGCTCAATATAACGAAGAAGGATTCCGCGTGCTGGTACTGGCAACGCGGGATCTGGGCGAACAGAAAAATGCTCTGCCGCTGAGTATTATCGATGAGCGCGATATGGTGATCCAGGGCGTACTGACCTTCCTCGACCCACCGAAGGAAAGCGCACAGGAAGCGATCGCCGCCCTGCAGGAAAACGGCGTGGCGGTGAAGGTTTTGACCGGTGATAACCCGGTGATCACCTGCAAAATCTGCCGCGATGTTGGCCTGGAGCCGGGGGAGCCGCTTTCCGGCCCGCAAATTGAGCTGATGGACGACGCCACGCTGGCGCGAGAAGTGGAACAGCGCACGGTCTTCACCAAACTGACGCCGCTGCAGAAGTCGCGGGTGTTGAAAATGCTGCAGGCGAATGGCCATACCGTCGGTTTCCTCGGTGATGGCATTAACGATGCGCCGGCGCTGCGCGATGCCGACGTGGGCATTTCGGTCGACACCGGCACGGACATCGCCAAAGAGTCGGCAGACATCATTTTGCTGGAAAAAAATCTGATGGTGCTGGAAGAAGGGGTGATCAAGGGACGGGAAACTTTCGGCAATATCATCAAGTACCTGAACATGACCGCCAGCTCCAACTTCGGCAACGTGTTTTCGGTGCTGGTGGCCAGCGCCTTTATTCCGTTCTTGCCGATGCTGGCGATCCACTTGCTTATCCAGAACCTGATGTACGATATCTCTCAGCTGTCGCTGCCGTGGGACAAGATGGATAAAGAGTTCCTGCGCAAGCCGCGCAAGTGGGATGCGAAAAACATCGGCCGCTTTATGCTGTGGATTGGGCCTACGTCGTCCATCTTCGATATCACCACCTATGCGCTGATGTGGTTTGTTTTCGCCGCCAACAGCGTGGAGCATCAGGCCTTGTTCCAGTCAGGTTGGTTTATTGAAGGCTTGCTTTCGCAGACCCTGGTGGTTCACATGCTGCGTACCCAGAAGATCCCGTTCATTCAGAGCACCGCCGCGCTGCCGGTGTTGCTGACCACGGCGCTGGTGATGGGGCTGGGTATCTACCTGCCGTTCTCGCCGCTGGGCGCACTGGTCGGGTTGCAGCCGCTGCCGTGGGAATACTTCCCGTGGCTGGCAGGTACCTTGGTCAGCTACTGCGTGGTGGCACAGCTGATGAAGCGCTTCTATATTCGCCGCTTCGGTGAGTGGTTGTAATCAGTGCCGGCTGTAGGGGCGAAATATTATCCGCCTCTACAGCATTTTTTTCACCAGCAGACCCAGCATGATGGTCAGCGTAAAGGAAAACAGCGTACCCAGTAGCACATACTCGGTACGCATTTTGTCATCGCTCTGGCGCAAATCGCCAAAGCGAAAGATTGACTTGGCCGCCAGCAAAAAACCGACCGCCGGGATTTGGCCGATCAGCACAAAGGTCAGGATCAGCGTTCTTTCCAGATAGCCGATTTGTTTGCCCGCACGCAATAACGAGTCGTTATCGGTTTTGGCTGAGGGAGGCATCTGCGGTGCCCAGTGAGCCAAAAGCTGGCCGATAAGCATGCCCATCGGCATGTAAATCACCAAATATGTCACCGCAACCAGCCCAGCCTGCCAACCGGCAATGGCCGCTCCCAGCGCGCTAAACAGGTCCTTGGCATTGGGCGTCAGCGACAGCCACAGCAGCGCAATCACCGTAAGATGCAGGCCTTGATCGAGCAGAAAACTGCCCGCTTGACTGATGCGAGTCAATAACGTGACCTTCAACAGGTCAATCAGCCAGTGGCTGATGGCGACAACCAGCAGGGCGGTCAGCACCTGACCGGAAGAGAGCCCACCATGCAGCAACGCAAAACCGGCCACCGCCCAGGCGGCCAGCACGCCGTGCAGTAAGGCATGCAGCAGCAGGAAACGGGAGCGTGCGCGGTGACGAGCCTTATCCTCGACCCAGCTGCGCGGCTGCAACGGGAAGTCGGCCAGCAGGTGAACCACCAGCAACCAGGTCAGCAACGGCGCGTAGCTCAAATCCATATTCAGGTGATCCTGTTAATCGCGTGAATAAATCGCATAATTTCCTCGTAGGCCGCGCGTTTCAGCGTGGCAGAAACGGTGGAGGCGGCCTTTTGCAGCTTTTCCGCCACCTGCTGGCTGGTATCGGCGAAGAAACGTGCCTGGACGACCTGCGCTTCGGTCTGCGAGAGGCGGCTAATCACATGATCTAACATCGGCAATAGATCGCTGACAATGGCATTTGTCCGCTCATTGTCATTTTTCAGAGCCAGTCGGCAATTTTTCATCAAAGCGTCCAGGGCCTGGCCAGAATTCACAAAGGCGCTGCCATAACCGGCGGTTTGCCCCTGGTCGCTGCCGAGGCCAACGGCGATGCGGGCATCCCAATGGCGTGAGTCCATCGCTCTAAGCGCAATACGGATATACACCGCCAGCAGCAAACCGGATTGCGGTTCGGCCACCGCTTGAAAAGCATCGCCACGGAAAATCTCGAATCGCTCAATAAGCGTAGCCCGTTGCAATTGACTCAGCAGGGCACTTAACCCGGTAATGTAGTGAGTGGTGTCTAATTGCCGTGAATTGACCAGATCGCCGGTGATCACGCTAACTTGTGCTGGCATCTCTTTTTCTGCTCTGAAGCGGGAGTTATCGGTAAATTTCGCACCTCAAGGCGAATATGTCAATAATTCGTATCCGAGTACGAATATGATAAATATTCGCCTCTAAGCACGAAATTAACTCCGCCGCTGAATAGGCTCAAGGATCAGCTTAAGCAGGGATTTTTCCATTCGGGCCACATAGACGCCCAGCAGGATCAGCCCCACGCCCAAGATCTGTGCGCTGATAGGACCGCCGCTGTCGCGCAGGCGATCGATAACGACCCCTGCCAGCATTTGGCCACTGATAATCAGTAGTGCGGCGCGCAGGGTGCCGAGACGCGGCAGGATATAGCTGTTCAACGCGACAAACAGCGCACCAATGATCCCGCCCATATAGGCACCCCACGGGGCCTGGACGAAGGTCGCGCCGGTGACGCTGCCGGTTGCCACCAGCAGCAGGCTGAGGAACAAGAAACCGACGAGATGATTGCAAAGTGAAGCATGAAAAGCGCCACGATCCAGCGCCAGGCGACCGTTGATTGCGCGACTGAGACCGATACAGACGCCGTTGAGTAGAGCAAGGAATATCAGGGTAAACATGGACGTTACCTCAGGAAGATGAGCAGAGCGCAGCCGCAGAGGATCAGCAGCGTGGCGACGATATCGTTGAGGCTCAGACGGCGTTTAATCGAGCCAAACCAGCCGCAGCTGTCGGCCAGCATGCCGAACAGAACCTGACCGGTGAGCATCAGCGCCAGGCTGCCGGAAAGCGCCAGCGGGCTGTTGACCGTAATGGCGGCCAGCACCACCGTCAGGGCGCCGGGCAGACCACCCAAATAGGCCCAGCGGGGTGTCCTGGCCGATGAGGGCGCGTGGCGCGGGGAACGACGGTTCAGCAGAAGCAGCAGTAACCAGGCGGTGATGGCGCCTATACCGTGAGCCAGCCAAGAGGCAAGCAAGGGGGAGTTATAGCCAGCCAGCAGGCTGTTGATGGCAATCATCAGGGCCAACAGGGCACCGGCGCCCAGCGCCAGCAGAGGATCGGAAAAACGTTCACGCATCAGGATTTCAACTTCAAAATTAATTTGAAGAGCAGCCTATATTGTTTTTGTTTAAAGCTTAATCCACTAAAATGGAAACTCATTGTTGAGAAAAAGTTGACGGATAATGAACGATCGCTTTGCAGCAATCCCGGTATTTGTGGCGGTGGTGGAATGTGAAAGCTTTTCTGCCGCCGCCGAGCGACTGGGCATCACCAAATCGGCAGTAAGCAAACGCATTACCCAACTGGAACGCTCGTTGGGCGTGCAATTATTGCAGCGAACCACCCGCAGTTTGAGCCTGACCGAGGCCGGTGAGCAGTATTTTGTTTATGCACGCAATGCCTGCGCCGTAGCGCAAGAGGGGGAGGATGCGGTCACCCGTTTGCAGGGGCAACCGCAGGGCTGCCTGAGGATCAGCGTACCTATGGTGTTTGGTCGTTTGCATATTGCCCCCTTGATCCCCCGTTTCCTGGCCGCTTATCCCGCGGTGGAGATCAATATGATGATGGACGACCAACTGGTCGATTTGGTCGAAGGGGGCTATGACCTGGCGATCCGCATCGGTCGACTGGCCGACTCGAGCCTGATAGCCCGGCGTATTGCGCCGTGCAACAGCGTCTTGTGCGCAGCGCCGTCTTATCTGACGCGTTGTGGAACACCGAAGGACCTGGACCAGTTAACGAAACATAACTGTCTGTTTTACAGCTATTTCCGGGGTGGAAGCGAATGGCAGTTCGACGGGCCTGCGGGGGCCGTACGTTTTCAGCCTAAAGGCAATTACCAGGTGAATAACAGCGAGGCGTTGCGTGAAGCGTTGATCGCCGGTTTGGGGATTTGTCAGATGCCGACTTTTATCGTCGGAGACGATATTGCGCAGGGGCGACTGCTTGAGTTGATGCCGGACTATCGGCTGCCCGAGCATGCCATTTATGCCGTCTATCCACAGCGCAAATACTTACCGGCTAAGGTATCGGCCTTTGTCGATTTTCTGCTGGCTCAGCTCGGAGGAGAGCGGCCTTATTGGGATACCGCAGATCGGTGATAACACCCCGTCGCCATTCGGCCGGGAATACGCGTGCCTTATGGTACGCCACCGGCGAAGGGAGCTTAAGGTGCGGGGGGTGTCAGAAACTTTTTACTAGCACTTCGCGCGGCTGTTCGTTGCCGTGCTTCAACAGATAGTCGAAAGATTTTTCGCTGCTTTTCAGCTGCTGCAGAAATTCCTGCGGTGACAGGTCGTGTTTTTTGCCGCTCATATAAGCCAGCGCCAGTTCTTTTGCCTGATAACGTGAGAAGTTGTACATAAGAGCCCTCTAAACGGTGGATTTCACGCTAGAGATTGTAACGAAAGAGCACATAATGAACAGTCGCTTTGGCGTATGGAATCAATAGCTGAAACTTAACTCAGGCTGAGTGAGCTTTTTCACCAGGCCATCGCGAAAGTGAACCCCACCACGAAATCGGTATAACGCTTAATATTCACTAATTCATATATGTTTCTTGGCATTTATCCCCCTCAAGCTTATCATGGCGGTTATCGCAAAAGGAGGATCCCCATGACATCACTGACGCCACTGGCACTGTTTAAAAATCTGTCGGAGGAAACTCGTCTCATGCTGGTGCTTTTGCTGCGCCAGGCGGGTGAGCTGTGCGTGTGCGAGTTGGTCAGCGCATTGGAGGAATCGCAACCCAAGATTTCCCGTCACCTCGCGATGTTACGTGAAAGTGGTCTGCTGATCGATCGCCGCGAGGGCAAATGGATTTACTACCGTCTGTCGCCGCATATGCCGGCCTGGGCGGCGGCAATTATCGAACAGGCTTACCTTAGCCGGCAACAGCAGATGACCGAGCTGGCGCAGCGTGCGTTAGGGGCTGTCTGCCGGTAACGCTAAAAAAATTTAAACCAATACATTCGAAATAACATATATGTTTGATGTGAGAGACTAAGGAGTTGTGATGGTGTTGGCCGGGGCAATATTTATCCTGACGATTGTTTTGGTGATTTGGCAGCCGAAAGGCCTGGGCATAGGCTGGAGTGCCTCTTTCGGCGCGGTCTTGGCATTGCTGACCGGTGTGGTACACGTCGGCGATATTCCGCTGGTCTGGCAGATCGTCTGGAACGCCACCGCGACCTTTATCGCGGTGATCATTATCAGCCTGCTGCTGGATGAGTCCGGCTTCTTTGAATGGGCCGCGCTGCATGTTGCGCGCTGGGGCAAGGGCAAAGGGCGTTGGCTGTTCACCTACATTGTGCTGCTGGGGGCCGCGGTGGCGGCGTTGTTTGCCAATGACGGGGCGGCGCTGATCCTGACGCCAATAGTGATTGCGATGCTGCTGGCGTTAGGGTTCAGTTCAGGGGCTACGCTGGCTTTCGTGATGGCGGCGGGGTTTATCGCCGATACTGCCAGCCTGCCGCTGGTGGTGTCTAATCTGGTGAATATCGTCTCCGCTGATTTCTTTCAACTGGGTTTCACGCAGTATGCGGCGGTAATGGTGCCGGTGAACATTGCCGCCATCGTCGCCACGCTGGCGATGTTGCACCTGTTCTTCCGCAAAGATATTCCGCGCAGCTATGACCTGAAGTTGCTGCGGCCACCGCGTGAGGCCATTCGCGATTTGCCGACGTTCAGAGCCGGTTGGGGCGTATTGGTGCTGTTGCTGGTGGGTTTTTTTGGGCTTGAGCCGCTGGGCGTGCCGGTTAGCCTGGTCGCCGCCGTGGGGGCGTTGATCCTGCTGCTGGTGGCGAAAAAGGGGCAGGCCATCGACACGGCTAAAGTGTTGCGGGGCGCCCCCTGGCAGATCGTGGTCTTCTCACTGGGGATGTATCTGGTGGTCTACGGGCTGCGTAATGCAGGGCTGACCGATACGCTGGCCGGCGTGCTTGATTTTCTGGCCGAACGCGGAATTTGGGCAGCCACGCTGGGCACCGGTTTCCTGACGGCATTTTTGTCCTCGGTGATGAACAACATGCCGACGGTGTTGGTGGGGGCCTTGTCGATTGACGGCAGCAATGCCGAAGGCGTCATTAAACAGGCAATGATTTATGCCAATGTCATCGGCAGCGATCTGGGGCCAAAAATTACGCCGATCGGTAGCCTGGCCACGCTGTTGTGGCTGCACGTATTGTCGAAGAAAAGCATCGTCATAAGCTGGGGATACTATTTCCGGGTAGGGGTAGTGATGACCCTGCCGGTGCTGTTGGTTGCGCTGACCGCTCTGGCTCTGCGCCTGTCGCTTTAGCCTTAACTCAGAGAGAACGCCATGAGTAACATCAAGATTTACCACAACCCGGCTTGCGGCACATCGCGCAATACGTTGGCACTGATCCGCAACAGTGGTGTGGAACCGACGGTGATTTTGTATCTGGAGACACCGCCCGACCGTCAGCAATTGCTCAAGCTGATTGCCGATATGGGGATATCTGCGCGAGCCTTATTGCGTAAAAACGTGGAGCCTTATGAATCGTTGGGGCTGGCGGAGGTAGGCTGGAGTGACGAACAGTTGATCGACTTTATGTTGCAACAGCCGATATTGATTAATCGACCTATTGTGGTGACACCCTTGGGCACCCGTCTGTGTCGACCGTCGGAAGCCGTGCTGGATATCCTGCCGGATCCGCAGCAAGGTCCTTTCACCAAGGAAGACGGTGAACCGGTGATCGATGCGCAAGGGCGGCGAGTAGCAGACCAATAACCGACTTAGCCCGCCGTGCGCCCCTCGGTCAGGAATTCGATCACGCTATGGCTGAATAGGCCTGGACAGGCGAGATTGGAGATATGCGAAGCCGGCAGCCGCTGCAGTTCGGCATGCGGTGCGTTGGCCACCAGAAACTCGGCGTCCGCGACGGTGGTTACCGGGTCGGCCTCTCCGGCGATCACCCGCATCGGCCGGCTCATGGAAACCACGTCGGCGCGTAAATCCGCCACTGACAATGCATCGCAGCAGGCGGCGTATCCCTCGGGGTTGCCGGCCGCCAGACCGGCGACCAGAGCGGCAACCTGCTCAGGATGATTTTGCAGAAAGGCTTCGGTGAACCAACGGGCGGGGGAGGCGGCGGCAATCGAAGACAACCCTTGGCTACGCACCTGCTGTGCCCGCTGTTGCCAGCCTTCGGCATTGCCGATACGTGCGGCGGTATTGGCGACCACCATCCGCTTGATGCGCTGCGGGTGGTAACGGTTAAGCCACAGACCGGTCAGGCCGCCCATTGAAATGCCGCAGAAATGGGCGCTTGGTACATCCAGATAATCGAGCAGGGCGATCACGTCCTGGCCGAGATCCTCAAGCCGTAACCGTCGGGTAGACAGCGGCGTAGCACCGTGTCCACGTTGGTTATAACGCAATATCCGAAAGTGTTCGCTCAGTGCCAACAGTTGCGGTTGCCACAGATCGAAGGTGGTGCCCAGTGAGTTGGACAGCACCAGCAGCGGCGCAGCAGCGCGGCCATCAAGACGATAGTCGATATCCATCTTTGTCCCCTTGTCACACCCGTTCGATAATCAGCGCAATACCCTGGCCGACGCCGATACACATGGTGCACAGGCCGTAACGCCCGCGCGTTTTCTGCAATTGCCAGGCCGCGTTCATCACCAGCCTGCCGCCGGAGGCGCCCAGCGGGTGGCCCAGGGCGATGGCGCCGCCGTTGGGGTTGACCTGGGCGGCATCGTCGGGGAGTCCCAGCTCACGGGTCACTGCCAGCGCCTGCGCCGCAAAGGCCTCATTAAGCTCGATCACGTCCATTTGATCCAGGCTTAAGCCGGCAACTTTCAGCACCTTGCGAACCGCTTGCGCCGGGGCAAAGCCCATGATCGACGGCTCAATACCGGTAACGGCGCTGGCAACAATGCGTGCCATGGGCTGCAGGCCGTGGCGGGACAGCCCGGATTCGCCTGCCAGCAACAGCGCACAGGCGCCGTCGTTCAGCCCGGAGGCATTGCCGGCGGTGACGGTACCCTGCGGATCTACTACCGGTTTCAGTTTCGCCAATGCCTCCATCGTGGTAGCGCGAGGGTGTTCGTCTTGCGTGAACAGCCGCGGCTCGCCTTTTTTCTGTGCGATGCTGACATCAATCAGTTGGTCGACAAAAAAGCCGCTTTCCTGTGCGGCGGCGGTACGCTGTTGGCTGCGCAGGGCGAAGGCATCCTGATCCTGACGGGAAATATTGAACTTCAGGGCGACGTTTTCGGCGGTTTGTGGCATCGACTCCACACCGTACTGCGCATTCATCTGCGGATTGATAAACCGCCAGCCCATGGTGGTGTCTTCCAGTTTCATCGCCCGGCTGTAGGCGCTTTCCGCCTTGCCCATGACGAAGGGCGCGCGGGACATGCTCTCTACGCCACCGGCAATCATCAGTTCGCTTTCACCGGTTTTTATCGCGCGTGCCGCCATCGCTACCGCATCCAGGCTGGAGCCACACAGGCGATTAAGGGTACAACCGGGGATTTGTACCGGCAGGCCTGCCAGCAGCAATGCCATGCGCGCCACGTTGCGGTTGTCTTCGCCAGCCTGATTGGCGCAGCCGAGCAGCACGTCATCCACTGCGGCCCAGTCCAGCTGCGGGTGTCGTGCCTGCAGCGCTTTCAGCGGCAGGGCGGCCAAATCGTCGGCGCGAACGGTTGCCAGACTTCCGTTCAATCGGCCAAAAGGCGTGCGGACGGCGTCACACAGGTAGGCTGGATTCATGGGGCTGTTCTCCGTGCAGAAGGGCGAAGGTTAACTCGACCGGGGTGACTGCCTGCAGCTGTTCCGGGGTCAGATCGCCGAATATTTCGCGGACCACCAGGCCTTGCGGAGTCACGTCCATCACCGCCAGATCGCTGTAGATGCGATCGATGCAGCCGACGCCGGTCAATGGATAAGTGCAGTGACGGACAATTTTGCATTCCCCTTTTTTGGTCAGGTGCTCGGTCATCACAAACACCTGGCGGGCGCCAATGGCCAAATCCATCGCGCCGCCGACCGCCGGAATGGCTCCTGGGGCACCGGTGCTCCAGTTAGCCAGATCGCCTCGTTCGGAAACCTGGTAGGCGCCGAGCACGCAGATATCCAGGTGGCCGCCGCGCATCATGGCGAAGGAGTCGCCGTGATGGAAAAAACAGCCGCCCTTGAGCAGGGTGACCGGCTGCTTGCCGGCATTGATCAGCTCGGGATCCTCCTGGCCCGCCGCCGGTGCCGGGCCCATGCCGAGAATGCCGTTCTCGCTGTGCAGGAAAATCTCTTTATCCGCCGGCAGGTAGTTGGCGATCTGCGTGGGAATGCCAATACCCAGATTGACGTAGGCGCCTTCAGGGATATCGCGCGCAATACGTTCTGCCAACTGTTGATGAGTAAGTTTGGTCATGGGGATCCCTTAAGCTGAAAGCTGCGCAGGATGATCAGGCGAGGTCACCAGGCGCTGTACGAAAATCCCTGGCGTAATGATGTTTTCAGGATCCAGTTCGCCCAGCGACACCATGCGATTGACTTCAGCAATGGTGCAGGTGGCGGCCATGGCCATGATCGGCCCAAAGTTGCGCCCGGTTTTGTTATACCGCAAGTTGCCCCAGCGATCGGCCTGGTCGGCCTTGATCAGTGCGAAGTCCGCCCTCAGCGGCAGTTCGAACACGTAGTGCCTGCCGTCGATCTCGCGGGTTTCTTTGCCCTGAGTCAATTCGGTGCCGTAGCCGGTGGGCGTGTAAAACCCCCCGAGCCCGGAACCGGCAGCCTGGATGCGTGCGGCCAAATTCCCTTGCGGGATCAGTTCCAGCTCCAGTTCGCCGCGGCGGTACAGGTCGTCAAATACCCAGGAGTCCGACTGACGCGGGAATGAACAAATAACCTTGCGTACGCAACCGGCCTTCAGCAGCGCCGCCAGGCCGAAATCGCCATTGCCGGCATTGTTGCTGATCAACGTCAGCTCGCGTGGGCGACGGCGGATCAGCGCATCCAGTAGCGCATAAGGCTGGCCGGCGGGGCCAAAACCGCCGACCATAATGGTCGCGCCGTCGGGGATATCGGCGACGGCGGCGTCTACGGACGCCACGCTTTTATCGATCATTTGCTCTCCTGAGTACGCTAGGGGTCTCTCAGCGTGACGCTGGTGGGTCTGGATTTACCTTAAGCGAGGAAAAATGCAGCGACAAGTGCGAATATCAACTGTTTGTGCGATTATCGAAACTGTGATGATTTGCCTGTCAATTCTGTGACGCAGATAACTAAATCGCTATTGGGTGCCAGACAAAGCAGCATCGCGGCGCCACAGGCTTATAATGCGAAGGTTTGTTTAATCGGAGGTCCGGATGGGTGATGAGTCGGAATTTGGCGCTGGAGAACTGCGCCGGCTACAGGAAATCGGGGATTTAAGTAACGACCAGTATAAAGGCGACCCTAATTTTATGGCGTCCCTGGCCAGGGGGCTGGAGGTGTTGCAGGCCTTCCAGCCGCAATATTCGCAAATGTCGGTTTCTGAAATCAGCCACATTACCGGTATCCCCCGTGCGGCGGTGCGCCGCTGCCTTTACACTCTGCGCGCGCTCGGCTTTGTCCATTGCCCTGACGGTCGGCATTACCGGCTGTTGCCACGGGTTCTGACTATCGGTCACGCCTATCTTTCCTCTTCCGAATTGGCGAAAGCGGCACAAAACTCGCTGGACTACCTCAGTAAACTGCTGAATGAATCCTGCTCGGTAGCGACCCTGGACGGTGACAATATTCTGTATATCGCCCGCGCTTCGGTGAAGCGCATCATGACCATCGATCTGGGGCGGGGCAGCCGTTTGCCGGCCTACGCGACATCGATGGGATTGGTTTTACTCAGCGCTTTGGACGAAGCGCAGTTGGACGATTATCTGTCGCGGGTCAGCTTCGAACCGCTGACCGAGTTTACCGTTGCCAGTGCTGAGCAACTGCGTGAACAGTTGGCCAAGGTGCGTCGTCAGGGGTATGCCATTAACGATCAACAGTTAGAAATAGGCTTACGTTCGATCGCGGTGCCGATGCATTCACGCAAGGGCGGGGTAGTGGCGGCGATGAACGTGGGGGTGAATGCCTCGCAGATTTCGTCGGCGGAATTGCGTGAGCGCGTGCTGCCGCAGTTGCAGCGTACGGCAATGGAGCTGGCACTGCTGCTGTAGTCGGGAGGACTGACCCTGAGTTTGCGCTGGGTCAGTCTCCCTCCTATTAGCGATTATTGCGGGCCGTTACGCTCGGCCAGGGCCTCCAACAGGGTTGCCGATGGCGTAAAGAACAGGCTACCGGTGACCGCGCGGCTGAAATCCAGCAGGCGATCGTAGTTGCCGGCCGGTCGACCCACGAACATATTCTCCAGCATTTGCTCTATTGGCTGGGGGGAACGGGCGTAGCCGATAAAGTAAGTGCCGAACTCGCCCATGCCGGGTTTGCCAAACGGCATGTTGTCGCGCAATATTTTGACTTCATTGCCGTTTTCATCGGTCAGCGTCGTCAGAGAACTGTGGGATGACGAAGGTTTGACGTCCTCATCCAATTCAATATTGGATTGCTTGTGGCGACCAATAATGCGCTCTTGCGTTTCGACGCTCAGTGAGTTCCAGCCTTTCATGTCGTGCAGGTACTTTTGTACCAGCACGTAGCTGCCGCCGGAAAACTCGGCGTCTTCTTCGCCAATCACCGTATAGTCGAACGCTTCGTGCCCCTCGGGGTTTTCGGTGCCGTCGACAAAGCCAATCATTGCCCGCTGGTCGAAATAACGGAAACCGTGCACTTCCTCTATTACCGTCACGGCGTCGCCAAGCTTGTTCATCAACTGTGTGGCGAGTTCGAAGCACAGATCCATCTCGTCGGCGCGAATGTGCAGCAGGATATCGCCAGGGGTCGAAACGGCAACGCGGTCGCCGGTGCCTATCTCACGAAATGGATGAAGCAGCGCCGGACGGGGCTGGCCGAACAGTCGATCCCAGGCCGTGGAGCCAAATCCACAGACGCAGGACAGATTGCCCGCCGGGGATCTTTTACCGACGGAACGAATTACGCCGCTGATATCTGCACACCAGCCGCGCACCGCAGCGAGCTGTTCAGGGTTGGCGGATAAAGTCGCGACCAAAAAAATGGCGTGGCGTGTCACGGGGCTGAAGACAGCCTGAGGGTGTTGATTTTGGGTAGTCATAGCATCCAGTGCCGAGGAGAGTCAGAGCTTAAAACTAATCTATTTTGGCGGTCACGCCAACTGATTAACCCCAGTTGACGTGTGGAGTCACAGAAGGCCGATGGCGAATAAAAAAATCGCCATCGGCGCGCGTACGATTACGCTAGGCTACCGTCAGGCCGAAGTCCCCTCTGCCGCTAATGCGTTCAATTCCTTCAGCAAGCTGAAAGCCAGTTTCATGTGCTCTTCGCTAACGATAAAGGCACGTAACCGCCGTTGCCGATCAAAGCCTTTGGCGATCATGCCATGCTGTTCGGCGGTAATGTTCCAGCTCAGATCCTGTCGATGAGTTTCCCCCGCCATGTGCAGCGGCAGGTTGGGGGTTTTCACCTTGACCAACATAGCGGGCAGCTTCACCTCTTCCGTGGCACCCAGCAAATTTTTCGCCAGGGTCATGGCACTGAACTGTATCGGCTGAAGGAACGGCAGCAGTCGGCCACCAATCTCCGCGCAGTCGCCGAGCGCGTACACATCGGCCATTGAAGTCTGTAAGCGGTTATTTACCTGAATACCGCGATTAACCTGCAAACCAGCCTGACGCGCCAGGCCAAGGTTCGGTTGCAGTCCTACCGATGCAATCGCTGCATCGACCCACAGCGTACGGCCATTATTCAGCGTCGCCCGCAGGCCACTTTCCTGTGAGGACAGTTCTGTAATTTGCTGATTTAACAGCAGTTCAACCCCCATGTGCTGCAGGCAATATTGCAAGCGGCTGGCGGCCTCGATTGGCATCAGCGCGGACAGCAGACTACCGGCCCTGTCCACCAGGGTGACTTGCTTACCGGCGCGCTGCATGTCCATCGCCAGCTCACAGCCGATCAGACCGCCACCGAGGATCAGCACCCGTTGCGCCCGCAGCAATGTTTCTTGGTTTTCGCGGTACTCCTGCTGGCTGTTGAGCGTCAGCATCAGCTCGTGGCCCGGAATCTTGGGCACGATAGCCGAGGCGCCTACCGCCAGTACCAGCTTGTCATAAGGCCAGTATTGCTCGCCGCTGTGCACTCTTTTTTGTTGGCTATCGATGCCGTTAATGCAGGTATCTGGATGCAATGCCAGTTGAAACTGTTCCGCAAAGCTGCCGGATGTTTGCCGCGTCAATGCGTCAGCCGTTTGCTGCTGACTGATAGCGTGGCTGAGTTCCGGCTTGTTGTATTCATCACAGCTGTCGGCAGCGATCAGCCGAATCGGGATCTCGCCATCCTGCCTGCGCAGATGTTTTACCAACTGTCGGGCGGCAAAGCCGGAGCCGACGATCAAAATGCCAGGGTTCATTTTGCCTCCGTAGCAAGCGGATCGAATACGTCTTTGCCCATGGAGCATTCCGGGCACAGGAAGTCATCCGGCACGTCTTGCCAGCAGGTTCCGGGGGCCACATCCTGCATAGGTTCACCCACTTTCGGATCGTAGATCCACAGGCAAACGCTGCATTGCATCCGAGGCCCCAGGTCGGCATCGCTATCTGCTTTTTCAGGCTGTGGCTGAGCGGGAGGTGCTATCGACGTGGGGGCAGTGGCAGGCAAGGGGGTTAATGCCCATTGACGCGCGATATCCCGGCCATGTTGGCGACAGATTTCCAGCGTGTCACCGTCAGGACGCCATTTGGCCTTCAGTGCCAGCGTGGTTTCGAAACCACAATCCATTAAGCGGGTTTGAATGCGATCGACCGCGCCGCCGTTCCAGCCATAGCTGCCGAAGGCCGAGGCTTTTTTGCTGCGAAAACGCATCCCGGTGATCTCCTCCAACAGCCCGGCGACCTTGGGCATCATCACGTTATTCATGGTCGAAGAGCCTACCAGCACGCCCTTGGAACGGAATACATGGGTCAGGATGTCGTTCTTGTCGTGTCGCGCCACGTTAAAAATCTTCACCGCCACGCGCGGGTCGGCTTCGTTGATGCCCTGCGCGATAGCGTCCGCCATCATGCGGGTATTGTTGGACATGGTGTCGTAAAACAGCGTGATGCGATCTTCCTGATAATCGGCGGCCCATTCTAAATAGCGGTGCACAATCTGCGTCGGATTATCGCGCCATACCACCCCGTGCGAGGTGGCGATCATCTCGACCGGCAGATTGAAACCGAGGATTTCATTAATTTTTGGCGTCACCAGCCGGCTGAAGGGCGTCAGGATATTGGCGTAATACCGCTGGCATTGTTCGAACAGTTCGTTTTGATCCACCTCGTCGTTAAACAGATGCTCATCGCAATAGTGCTGGCCAAAGGCGTCATTGCTGAACAGCACCGCATCGCCGGTCAGGTAGGTCATCATGCTGTCCGGCCAGTGCAGCATGGGGGTTTCAACAAAAATCAGCTGTTTGCCGTTGCCGATATCCAGGCTGTCGCCGGTATGCACCACCTGGAAGTTCCATTCGGGGTGATGGTGGTGACCGGTGATTGAATCGATACCATTTTCGGTGCAGTAAATCGGGGTGCCCGGGATCTGCGCCATCAGCTCCGTCAGGGCCCCGGCATGATCTTCTTCTGCGTGATTGATGATGATGTAATCGAGGGTATTAAGGTCGATTTCCGCCGCCAGATTTTGCACAAACTCGCGGCTGAATTTATGGTCTACCGTGTCGATCAACACGGTTTTTTCTTCACGGATCAGGTAGCTGTTATAGCTGCTGCCCTTCAGGGTTTTGTACTCTGTCCCATGAAAATCTCGGACTTCCCAGTCACGTTGCCCAACCCACTGGATATTGTTTTTTACCTGAATTGCCATGCTCATTACCTTTTTGTCGGTTATTACGTTTCGATACCCGTAGTGAGCAAACGGCGTGCCAACTAATATCTTATTGTTTTTTAATGATTATTAAATCATTGATGTCGTTTTGACATCGGCGTAGCATTGTCTTTATGACAACTCAGTGTCGGAATGACAAGCATGTCCCTCTCCATACAATCGCTTGCCGCCATCGCTATCGAATTACAAAGCGGGCTGACGCAAGGCGACCGTTTTCAACGGTTAATCAACAGCCTGCGCCGCTTGCTGCGCTGTGACGCTTCAGCCTTACTGCGTTTTGAAGGTCAACAATTCCGCCCGCTGGCCATCGATGGCCTGGCTCAGGACGTCCTCGGGCGCCGCTTCGCTCTGGATGCGCATCCGCGCCTGGAAGCCATTGCCCGCGCTGGTGATGTGGTGCGTTTCCCGGCGGATAGCGATTTGCCGGATCCCTACGATGGGCTGATCCCTGGCCATGACGAACTCAAGGTGCATGCCTGCATTGGATTACCGCTGTTTGCCGAACAGGATTTAATCGGCGCGCTGACCTTTGATAGCCTCAACCCGCAGCAATTCGATCGCTTCAGCGATGAAGAACTGCGGCTGGTCAGCGCCTTGGCAGCGGGGGCGCTAAACAATGCGTTACTGATGGAGGCGTTAGAAAGCCAGGCCCTGACGCCGTTGGCCTCAGGCGGAGGCAGCACTCCGAGAGAAAACGGTGAAATCATCGGGCTGGCCCCGGTTATGCAACAGCTCAAGCAGGAAATCGGCATTGTTGCCGGCTCCGAACTCAACGTATTGATCACCGGGGAGACCGGGGTCGGTAAAGAGCTGGTGGTACGGGCGATTCATCAGGGGTCGGCCCGCGCTGACCATCCGCTGGTCTACCTTAACTGCGCCGCGCTGCCGGAGAGCGTGGCGGAAAGCGAGCTGTTCGGCCACGTAAAAGGCGCATTTACCGGTGCTATTCAGCACCGCGCCGGCAAATTTGAAATGGCGGACAAGGGCACTTTGTTCCTTGATGAGATTGGTGAGTTGTCGTTGTCGCTACAGGCCAAATTGCTGCGGGTGATCCAATACGGCGACCTGCAGCGGGTCGGCGATGATCGAATAAAGCGAGTTAATGTACGCGTATTGGCGGCAACCAATCGCGATCTTAAACGTGCGGCGGTCGAGGGGCAGTTTCGGCTGGATTTATACCATCGGCTGAGCGTCTTCCCGATTGCGGTACCGCCGCTGCGTGAACGGAGCAGCGACATTGCCTTGCTGGCGGGATATTTTTGCGAGCGTTGCCGCATTAAGCTGGGGCTGACGCAGTTAACGCTTTCCGCCCAGGCGCTGCTGGTACTTGAGCAGTATGCGTGGCCAGGCAATATTCGCGAACTGGAACATGCGATCTATCGGGCTGCCATTTTGGCGCGCGCGGCGCAAAACAGCGGTGAGCTGGAACTGTTACCGCCGCATTTTAATCTGCAAGCGGGGGCCTTATCGGTGGACGTTCCCGACCCGGCACTGCCGGAGACGCTTATTCAGGCCGATCTCGCCACGATGACGCAACGTTTTCAGCGTAGCGTGATTCAAAAAGCCTTGGCTGAATGCGACATGAACTGGGCCGCCACGGCGCGTAAATTAAAGTTGGACAGTGGCAACCTGCATCGGCTGGCCAAACGCCTGAATATAAAATGATTTGGATTGCGGTTAAAGACGCTTCTAGGGAATAAGGCGGCAGGGGAATAACTGCCGCCTTGCATTAACGGAGGGGAACATGGTGGTAAATAATAAATAAATCAGTTTCCCTGGTGTGGCTTGCCGAAAATTAATTTAATTATTAAATATATCAACCTTACCATGGCCACAGCGCAGCCAATTGAAACCAACAGGACGGAAATTCCCCTCGGCGCAGGATACCATGTTGAAAAGCCTACTCCGGCCCCGCTCAGCAAGGAAGAAGATAAAAATATACCTATAACAACTGATATTATTTTTAGCGCTTTATTATTCATGTGTTCACCTGAAAACGGCGAAAGGCCTGCCCGCTGTTATTTTCTTTAAGCTTAATGCCTACCAGGAACACTTGCCGCCGGCACTTGAGCCGCATTTATTTCCGCCTTTCCCCATGCCAACGTTACCGCCGCCCCTGTTAGCATCTTTGAAACAGCCTCCGGTCACCGCACCGCCAACCAACCCCATCGCTGTCCCGGGCAATCCGCCGAATGCCCCTAAAGCCGCGCCGACCACCATGCCATTGATGCAGTCTTCCGAGGTGTTTTTAGCATAGTAATCGCCTGAACGCCCCTGATTACCGCCGTTGTTTTTCCCTCTATTTTTGCGGCTGTTATCCGCACGGTCACCGCCATTATTGCCGCGACCGCCGGCGATAGTCCCTAACAACGCAGAATCAATTGTTTTCATAATACACTCCATTTTTAGTTTATGATTTTTTATTATGCCCATCCTTGAAGATCGATTGATTATTAGCGCAAGTCATATGCTATATCAACCGTTATTTTATTCTTGGGTTAGGATGGTGTTATAAATTAATGGTTATATTAAATTGAATAATTAAATAAGATGACTAAATG
>NZ_JACJFQ010000047.1:0-25749 GCF_014164835.1 Serratia sp. OS31
AATGGTAATGCCAGGTGACAACGTGAACATGGTTGTTACCCTGATCCACCCAATCGCGATGGACGACGGCCTGCGTTTCGCAATCCGTGAAGGCGGCCGTACCGTTGGCGCTGGTGTTGTTGCTAAAGTTATCGCTTAATCGCGAATAATTTTTCGACACAAAAGAGGGCACTTCGGTGCCCTTTTTTTATGCAATTTGGTCAAATCTTAATTGAAATAAAAAGCATTCCTATTTAGACTTACAAGATTGGTTAAGAAGTGAGTCTCTTATGTACGTATGTCTGTGTAATGCCGTGACTGACAAAGCGATCCGTAAAGCCGTGCGTCAGCACAACCCGCATACCATGAAACAACTGCGTGAACTTGTGCCGATTGGTACCGATTGCGGAAAATGCATTCGTCAGGCAAGACAGATTATGGTGGAGGAAAGCGGAACCATTATTCCAATGCACGAAGTTGCCTAACTAAAGGTAAGGTTATTTTTTTGACTCTTGGCTTACAGCTTCTACACTTTTAGAACTGGCCAGGAGGAGTTACCTATGAAAGGCGATAAAAAGATCATTGCTCACCTCAACAAACTGCTCGGAAACGAGCTGGTTGCCATCAATCAATATTTCCTGCACGCCCGAATGTTCAAAAACTGGGGGCTGACGCGCCTCAATGAGAAGGAATACCACGAGTCGATCGACGAAATGAAGCATGCAGATCGTTACATCGAGCGTATCCTGTTTCTGGAAGGCCTGCCGAATTTGCAGGATCTCGGCAAGCTGAACATTGGCGAAGATATCGAAGAAATGTTGCGTTCGGATCTGGCTCTGGAATTGGACGGCGCCAAGAATCTGCGTGAGGGTATCGCCTATGCCGATTCTATCCACGACTATGTCAGCCGCGACTTGATGATAGAAATTCTCGCAGATGAAGAAGAGCATATCGACTGGCTGGAAACCGAACTGGATTTGATCGCGCGGCTGGGTATCCAGAACTACGCGCAAGCTCAGTTGTAGTTTACTCACTTGAATAACGATGTTCCTCTGCCGGCATGAGTTTCTCCGGCAGGGCAGGGGAGCAGCGACAAAGCCTTGTCCTAGCCTGACGAATTTCCCCTCGGTTTTCACTCGTTAGCCACCCGCTGCTAAAAAATGCCGATATCCTGAGCATATTTCCATCTGCGCCTTGCTTCTCGCTCTGTTTTGCGTATAATGCGCGGGCTTACCTAATCTTGGTAAGCCTGATTTTAGCGAATCAGTCGATAGGCAGGACTTTCTGCTCTTCGAACAATACTCCCGATATGGGGGTTATATGTTGACGATTACACTCCCCCATCAATCGAAATGGGTGTGAGGAGTAATTATTTACGTTTATAAATAATTGGAGCTCTGGTCTCATGCAGAACCAAAGAATCCGTATCCGCCTGAAAGCGTTTGATCATCGTCTTATCGATCAATCAACCGCGGAAATCGTCGAGACTGCAAAGCGCACTGGTGCGCAAGTCCGTGGTCCGATCCCGCTGCCAACTCGCAAAGAGCGCTTTACCGTTCTGATCTCTCCGCACGTTAACAAAGACGCGCGTGATCAGTACGAGATTCGCACTCACAAGCGTCTGGTTGACATCGTTGAGCCAACCGAGAAAACCGTTGATGCTCTGATGCGTCTGGATCTGGCTGCCGGTGTAGACGTGCAGATCAGCCTGGGTTAATCAGGTCATTGAGCGATTGAGAGGTTGAAACAATGATTGGTTTAGTCGGTAAAAAAGTGGGCATGACTCGTATCTTCACTGAAGATGGCGTTTCTATCCCAGTAACCGTGATTGAAATTGAAGCGAACCGCGTGACTCAGGTTAAAGACCTGGCTAACGACGGGTACCGTGCCGTTCAGGTTACCACTGGTAGCAAAAAAGCTAACCGTGTAACCAAACCGGAAGCGGGCCATTTCGCTAAAGCTGGCGTTGAAGCTGGCCGTGGTCTGTGGGAATTCCGCCTTGCAGAAGGTGAAGAGTTCACTACAGGTCAAAACATCAGCGTAGAAATCTTCGCTGAAGTTAAAAAAGTCGATGTTACCGGTACTTCTAAAGGTAAAGGTTTTGCTGGCACAGTTAAACGCTGGAACTTCCGTACCCAAGATGCTACCCACGGTAACTCCTTGTCTCACCGCGTTCCGGGTTCTATCGGTCAGAACCAGACTCCGGGCAAAGTGTTCAAAGGCAAGAAAATGGCTGGCCACCTGGGTGACGAGCGTGTAACCGTTCAAAGCCTGGACGTAGTACGTGTTGACGCTGAGCGCAACCTGCTGCTGGTTAAGGGTGCTGTACCGGGCGCAACCGGTGGCAACCTGATCGTTAAACCAGCTGTGAAGGCGTAAGGGGATAGCAATGGAATTAGTATTGAAAGACGCGCAAAGCGCGCTGACTGTTTCCGAAACTACCTTCGGTCGTGATTTCAACGAAGCGCTGGTACACCAGGTTGTTGTTGCTTATGCAGCAGGTGCCCGTCAAGGTACCCGTGCTCAGAAGACCCGCGCTGAAGTGACTGGTTCCGGTAAAAAACCGTGGCGCCAGAAAGGTACCGGCCGTGCGCGTTCAGGTTCTGTAAAGAGCCCGATCTGGCGTTCAGGTGGCGTGACCTTTGCTGCTAAGCCTCA
This sequence comes from Serratia sp. OS31, assembly GCF_014164835.1. Lineage (NCBI taxonomy): Bacteria > Pseudomonadati > Pseudomonadota > Gammaproteobacteria > Enterobacterales > Yersiniaceae > Serratia > Serratia sp. OS31. Next base: position 2,638 of record NZ_JACJFQ010000047.1, read on the forward strand.
GGACCACAGTCAGAAAGTAAACAAAAAGATGTACCGCGGCGCGCTGAAAAGCATCCTGTCCGAACTGGTACGTCAAGATCGTCTGATCGTTGTCGAGAAGTTCTCTGTAGAAGCGCCTAAAACTAAGCTGCTGGCACAGAAACTGAAAGATATGGCTCTGGAAGATGTGCTGATCGTGACCGGTGAACTGGATGAAAATCTGTTCCTGGCTGCTCGCAACCTGTACAAGGTTGACGTGCGCGATGTAGCAGGTATCGACCCGGTTAGCCTGATCGCCTTCGACAAAGTGGTTATGACTGCTGATGCTGTGAAGCAAGTTGAGGAGATGCTGGCATGATCCGTGAAGAACGTTTGCTGAAAGTGCTGCGTGCACCGCACGTATCTGAAAAAGCATCCGCTGCGATGGAAAAAAGCAACACCATCGTACTCAAAGTTGCCAAAGACGCGACCAAAGCAGAAATCAAAGCTGCAGTGCAGAAACTGTTTGAAGTCGAAGTCGAAGACGTGAACACCCTGGTAGTTAAAGGGAAAGTGAAACGTCACGGTCAGCGTGTTGGTCGTCGTAGCGACTGGAAAAAAGCTTACGTCACCCTGAAAGAAGGCCAGAACCTGGACTTCATCGGCGGCGCAGAGTAAGTCGGAGGAGTAAGAACAATGGCAATTGTTAAATGTAAACCTACATCTCCGGGTCGTCGCCACGTTGTTAAAGTGGTTAACCCTGAGCTGCACAAGGGTAAACCTTATGCCCCGCTGCTTGAGAAACTGAGCAAAAGCGGTGGTCGTAACAACAATGGCCGTATCACCACCCGTCATATCGGTGGTGGCCACAAGCAACATTATCGTCTGGTTGACTTCAAACGCAACAAAGACGGTGTGGCTGCAGTGGTTGAGCGTCTGGAGTACGATCCGAACCGTTCCGCGAACATCGCGCTGGTTCTGTACAAAGACGGCGAACGCCGTTACATCCTGGCGCCGAAAGGCCTGAAAGCTGGTGACCAGATCCAATCTGGCGTTGATGCTGCAATCAAGGTAGGTAACACCCTGCCAATGCGCAACATCCCAGTGGGTTCAACGGTTCACAACGTAGAAATGAAACCAGGTAAAGGCGGGCAGATGGCTCGTTCTGCTGGTGCCTACGTTCAGATCGTTGCACGTGATGGTTCCTACGTAACTCTGCGTCTGCGCTCAGGCGAAATGCGTAAAGTTCCAGTTGATTGCCGCGCCACCCTGGGTGAAGTCGGTAACGCTGAACATATGCTTCGCGTTCTGGGTAAAGCAGGTGCTGCACGTTGGCGTGGTGTTCGTCCTACCGTTCGCGGTACGGCGATGAACCCGGTAGATCACCCGCACGGTGGTGGTGAAGGTCGTAACTTTGGTAAGCACCCGGTAACCCCGTGGGGCGTTCAGACCAAAGGTAAGAAGACCCGTAGCAACAAGCGTACTGATAAGTTCATCGTACGTCGCCGTAGCAAAAAATAATTAGAGGATAAGCCATGCCACGTTCTCTCAAGAAAGGTCCTTTTATTGACCTGCACTTGCTGAAGAAGGTAGAGAAAGCGGTGGAAAGCGGTGACAAGAAGCCTTTGCGCACTTGGTCCCGTCGTTCAACGATCTTTCCTAACATGATCGGTTTGACCATCGCTGTCCATAATGGTCGTCAGCACGTACCAGTGTTCGTTTCCGATGAAATGGTCGGTCACAAACTGGGTGAATTCGCGCCGACTCGTACTTATCGCGGCCATGCGGCTGATAAAAAAGCTAAAAAGCGCTAAGGTAGGAGGAAGAGATGGAAACTATCGCTAAACATCGCCACGCTCGTTCTTCTGCTCAGAAGGTTCGCCTTGTTGCAGACCTGATCCGCGGTAAGAAAGTGTCGCAAGCTCTGGAAACTCTGAACTACACCAACAAGAAAGCTGCTGGTCTGGTTAAGAAAGTGCTGGAGTCTGCCATTGCTAACGCAGAACACAACGATGGCGCTGACATCGATGATCTGAAAGTCACGAAAATCTTCGTAGACGAAGGCCCAAGCATGAAGCGCATTATGCCGCGTGCAAAAGGTCGTGCAGATCGCATCCTGAAGCGCACCAGCCACATTACTGTGGTTGTGTCCGATCGCTGAGACTCTGGAGACTAGCAATGGGTCAGAAAGTACATCCTAATGGTATTCGCCTGGGTATTGTCAAACCTTGGAACTCTACTTGGTATGCGAATACCAAAGAATTCGCTGACAACCTGGACAGCGACTTTAAAGTTCGTCAATTCCTGATTAAGGAACTGGCGAAAGCTTCCGTTTCTCGCATCGTTATCGAGCGTCCTGCGAAGAGCATCCGTGTGACTATTCACACTGCTCGTCCAGGCATCGTTATCGGCAAGAAAGGCGAAGATGTCGAAAAACTGCGTAAGGTCGTAGCGGATATCGCTGGCGTTCCTGCGCAAATTAACATCGCCGAAGTCCGTAAACCGGAACTTGACGCTAAATTGGTTGCTGACAGCATCACTTCACAGCTGGAACGTCGCGTTATGTTCCGTCGTGCTATGAAGCGTGCTGTACAGAACGCAATGCGTCTTGGCGCTAAAGGTATCAAAGTTGAAGTAAGCGGCCGTCTTGGCGGTGCTGAAATCGCGCGTACCGAATGGTACCGTGAAGGTCGTGTTCCGTTGCACACACTGCGTGCGGATATCGATTACAACACATCTGAAGCGCACACCACTTATGGTGTAATCGGCGTTAAGGTATGGATCTTCAAAGGTGAGATCCTGGGTGGTATGGCTGCAGTTGAACAACCGGAACCGGCTGCTCAACCTAAAAAGCAGCAGCGTAAAGGCCGCAAGTAAGGAGAGTCGCTGATGTTACAACCAAAGCGTACAAAATTCCGTAAGATGCACAAAGGCCGCAACCGTGGTCTGGCGCAGGGTACGGATGTTAGCTTCGGCACTTTCGGTCTGAAAGCTGTTGGCCGTGGCCGTCTGACTGCTCGTCAAATCGAAGCAGCTCGTCGTGCAATGACTCGTGCAGTTAAGCGTCAAGGTAAAATTTGGATCCGTGTATTCCCGGACAAACCAATTACCGAGAAGCCGCTCGAAGTGCGTATGGGTAAAGGTAAGGGTAACGTGGAGTATTGGGTTGCCCTGATCCAACCTGGGAAAGTCCTGTACGAAATGGACGGTGTACCAGAAGAGGTCGCCCGTGAGGCATTCAAGCTGGCTGCAGCTAAATTGCCGATCAAAACCACCTTTGTAACTAAGACGGTGATGTAATGAAAGCACAAGAGCTGCGTGAAAAAAGCGTTGAAGAGCTGAACACTGAGCTGCTCAACCTGCTGCGTGAGCAATTCAACTTGCGCATGCAGGCGGCAAGTGGCCAGCTGCAACAAACTCACCTGTTGAAACAAGTGCGTCGTAATGTCGCACGCGTTAAGACTTTACTGACTGAAAAGGCGGGTGTGTAAATGACTGATATTATCCGTACTCTGCAGGGTCGTGTTGTTAGTGACAAAATGGAGAAATCCATGGTTGTTGCTATCGAGCGCACGGTGAAGCACCCGATCTACGGGAAATTCATCAAGCGTACGACCAAGCTGCACGTACATGACGAGAACAACGAATGTGGTATCGGTGACGTGGTAGAAATCCGCGAATGCCGTCCACTGTCTAAGACTAAGTCTTGGACGTTGGTTCGCGTTGTAGAGAAAGCGATTCTGTAATAGAGTAGCTGGCTCTAACTTAATAAACGGCTCAGAAAATGAGCCGTTTATTTTTTCTACCCATACTCTGGAAGCGGTGTTATAATGCTGCGCCCTCGGTTATGGGGCTTTTCAACGACCTAGTAATAGGTCCTAAAGTTGTAGTTGACATTAGCGGAGCACTAACATGATCCAAGAACAGACTATGCTGAACGTGGCCGACAACTCCGGTGCACGTCGCGTAATGTGTATCAAGGTTCTAGGTGGCTCGCACCGTCGCTACGCAGGCATCGGCGACGTCATCAAAATTACCATCAAGGAAGCAATTCCTCGCGGTAAGGTGAAGAAAGGCGATGTGCTGAAGGCGGTAGTGGTGCGCACCAAGAAGGGTGTACGTCGCCCGGACGGTTCTGTCATTCGCTTCGATGGTAATGCATGCGTTATTTTAAACAATAACAGCGAGCAACCTATCGGTACGCGTATTTTTGGGCCGGTAACTCGTGAACTGCGTAATGAGAAGTTCATGAAAATTATCTCTCTGGCACCAGAAGTACTCTAAGGAGCGAACCATGGCAGCGAAAATCCGTCGTGATGACGAAGTTATCGTGCTTACCGGGAAAGACAAAGGTAAACGCGGTAAAGTAAAAAATGTCCTGTCTGCTGGCAAGGTCATTGTTGAAGGTATCAACCTGGTTAAGAAACATCAGAAGCCGGTTCCGGCCCTGAACCAACCAGGTGGCATTGTTGAAAAAGAAGCTGCAATTCAGGTTTCTAACATTGCTCTCTTCAACACGGCTACCGGTAAGGCTGACCGTGTAGGCTTTAGATTCGAAGACGGCAAAAAAGTCCGTTTCTTCAAGTCTAACAGCGAAACTATCAAGTAATTTGGAGTAATACGATGGCGAAACTGCATGATTACTACAAAGACGAAGTAGTTAAAAAACTCATGACTGAGTTTAGCTACGCTTCTGTCATGCAAGTCCCTCGGGTCGAGAAGATCACCCTGAATATGGGTGTTGGTGAAGCGATCGCTGACAAGAAACTGCTGGATAACGCAGCAGCTGATCTGGCAGCTATCTCCGGTCAAAAACCGTTCATCACCAAAGCCCGCAAATCTGTTGCAGGCTTCAAAATCCGCCAGGGCTATCCGATCGGCTGTAAAGTAACTCTGCGTGGCGAGCGCATGTGGGAGTTCTTTGAGCGTCTGATTTCCATTGCTGTTCCACGTATCCGTGACTTCCGTGGCTTGTCCGCTAAGTCATTCGATGGCCGTGGTAACTACAGCATGGGTGTGCGTGAGCAAATCATCTTCCCAGAAATCGACTACGACAAAGTCGATCGCGTTCGTGGCTTGGATATTACCATTACCACTACTGCGAAATCTGATGATGAAGGCCGCGCGCTGTTGGCTGCTTTTAACTTCCCGTTCCGTAAGTAAGGCAGGGTTACTGATGGCTAAGCAATCAATGAAAGCACGCGAAGTCGTTCGCGTGAAACTGGCTGAAAAGTACCGCGCAAAACGCGAGGAACTGAAAGCTATCATTTCTGGTGTGAACTCTTCCGACGAAGAACGTTGGGATGCTGTTCTCAAGCTGCAAACTCTGCCGCGTGATTCCAGCCCGTCTCGTCAGCGTAAGCGCTGCCGCCAAACTGGCCGTCCACATGGTTATGTGGGCAAATTCGGGTTGAGCCGTATCAAGTTACGTGAAGCCGCTATGCGCGGTGAAGTACCTGGCTTGAAAAAGGCTAGCTGGTAATTACCAATTGAATCACGGGAGTAAAGACAGATGAGCATGCAAGATCCGATCGCGGATATGCTGACCCGTATCCGTAACGGTCAAGCCGCGAACAAAGTTGCGGTCACCATGCCTTCCTCCAAGCTGAAAGTGGCAATTGCCAACCTGCTGAAGGAAGAAGGTTTTATTGAAGATTTCAAAATCGAAGGCGACGCCAAGCCTGTTCTGGAACTGGTACTGAAGTACTTCCAGGGCAAGGCAGTGGTAGAAAGCATTCAGCGAATCAGCCGTCCAGGTCTGCGCATCTATAAGAAAAAAGATGAGCTGCCAAAAGTTATGGCCGGTTTGGGTATCGCTGTTGTATCTACCTCTAAAGGTGTTATGACCGATCGTGCAGCTCGCCAAGCAGGTCTTGGTGGCGAGATTATCTGCTACGTAGCTTAATTCGGGAGGAAAGAATGTCTCGTGTTGCAAAAGCACCCGTCGTCATTCCTGCCGGCGTAGAGGTAAAACTCAACGGTCAGGTTATTTCGATTAAGGGTAAGAACGGCGAGCTGACTCGTACTGTCCACGACGCCGTTGAAGTGAAGCAAGAAGCTAACGCACTGACTTTCGCTCCGCGCGAAGGTTTTGCTAACGCCTGGGCCCAAGCGGGTACTACGCGCGCTCTGCTGAACGCAATGGTAGTTGGTGTTACCGAAGGCTTCACCAAGAAGCTTCAACTGGTAGGTGTTGGTTATCGTGCTGCTGTTAAAGGCAACGTGGTGAATTTAGCCTTAGGCTTCTCTCACCCGGTCGATCACCAGCTGCCAGCAGGTATTACTGCTGAATGCCCAAGCCAAACTGAAATCGTGCTGAAAGGCGCTGATAAACAAGTTATTGGCCAGGTTGCTGCAGATCTGCGTGCCTACCGCCGTCCTGAGCCTTACAAAGGCAAGGGTGTCCGTTACGCCGACGAAGTCGTGCGTACCAAAGAGGCTAAGAAGAAGTAAGGTAACACTATGGATAAGAAATCTGCTCGTATCCGTCGTGCGACCCGCGCACGCCGTAAGCTCAAAGAACTGGGTGCAACCCGCCTGGTGGTACATCGTACCCCGCGTCACATTTACGCACAGGTAATTGCTCCAAACGGTTCTGAAGTACTGGTAGCCGCTTCTACTTTAGAAAAAGCTATCACTGAGCAACTGAAGTATTCCGGTAACAAAGACGCAGCAGCTGCCGTAGGTAAGACTCTGGCTGAGCGCGCGTTGGAAAAAGGGATCTCTAAAGTTTCCTTTGACCGTTCCGGTTTCCAATATCATGGTCGAGTCCAGGCACTGGCAGATGCTGCCCGTGAAGCTGGCCTTCAGTTCTAAGGAAGAGGTTTAAGATGGCTCACATCGAAAAACAAGCTGGCGAACTGCAGGAAAAGCTGATCGCGGTAAACCGCGTATCTAAAACCGTAAAAGGTGGCCGTATTTTCAGCTTTACCGCACTGACAGTAGTTGGTGATGGTAACGGTCGCGTTGGTTTTGGCTACGGCAAAGCACGCGAAGTTCCGGCAGCGATCCAGAAAGCGATGGAAAAAGCCCGTCGCAACATGATGAATGTCGCGCTGAACAGCGGCACCCTGCAGCACCCTGTTAAAGGTGCTCATACGGGTTCCCGTGTGTTCATGCAGCCGGCTTCCGAAGGTACCGGTATTATTGCCGGTGGTGCAATGCGCGCCGTCCTGGAAGTCGCTGGGGTGCACAACGTATTGGCTAAAGCTTATGGTTCCACCAACCCGATCAACGTGGTTCGTGCAACTATTGATGCTTTGGCAAATATGAAGTCCCCTGAAATGGTCGCTGCCAAGCGTGGTAAATCCGTTGCAGACATTCTGGGGTAATTGACCATGGCTAAGACTATCAAAGTAACACAAGTTCGCAGTTCCATTGGCCGTCTGCCGAAGCATAAAGCTACACTGCTCGGTCTGGGTCTGCGTCGTATTGGTCACACCGTAGAGCGCGAGGATACTCCTGCTGTACGCGGTATGATCAACCTGGTTTCCTACATGGTTAAAGTTGAGGAGTAACAGATGCGTTTAAATACTCTGTCTCCGGCTGAAGGTGCCAAGCATGCGCCGAAGCGTGTAGGTCGTGGTATTGGTTCTGGCCTGGGTAAAACCGCTGGTCGTGGTCACAAAGGTCAGAACTCACGTTCTGGCGGTGGCGTACGTCGTGGTTTTGAAGGTGGTCAGATGCCTTTATATCGTCGTTTGCCGAAATTCGGCTTCACCTCTCGCAAAGCTATGATCACGGCAGAAGTTCGTCTGTCTGAGCTGGCTCTTGTTGAAGGCGACGTAATCGACCTGAACACGCTGAAAGCCGCTAACGTTGTTGGTACCCAGATCGAATTCGCGAAAGTTATGCTTTCTGGCGAAATCGCTCGTCCGGTTACCCTGCGTGGTCTGCGTGTCACCAAAGGCGCTCGTGCTGCTATCGAAGCTGCTGGCGGTAAAATTGAGGAATAAGTAGCAGATGGCTAAGCAACCAGGATTAGATTTTCAAAGTGCTAAAGGCGGGCTCGGCGAGCTGAAGCGCAGACTTTTGTTTGTCATCGGCGCGCTGATTGTCTTCCGTATCGGCTCTTTTATTCCGATTCCTGGTATCGATGCCACTGTGCTTGCCAAATTGCTTGAGCAGCAGAGAGGCACTATCATTGAAATGTTTAACATGTTCTCTGGTGGTGCCCTCAGCCGTGCTTCTATCTTTGCTCTGGGGATCATGCCGTATATTTCGGCGTCGATCATTATCCAGCTGTTAACGGTGGTTCATCCAGCGTTAGCAGAAATTAAGAAAGAAGGGGAGGCTGGCCGTCGCAAGATTAGCCAGTACACCCGCTACGGTACGCTGGTGTTGGCCATATTCCAGTCGATCGGTATTGCTACCGGTCTGCCGAATATGCCTGGTATGCAGGGTCTGGTGTTAAACCCAGGCTTTGCATTCTACTTTACTGCTGTAGTGAGTCTGGTGACCGGGACAATGTTCCTGATGTGGCTGGGCGAACAGATTACTGAGCGCGGTATCGGCAACGGTATCTCGATCATTATCTTCGCAGGTATTGTAGCGGGACTTCCGCCGGCAGTGGCCCATACTATTGAGCAAGCCCGGCAAGGCGACCTGCACTTCCTCCTGTTGCTGTTGGTTGCAGTATTAGTGTTTGCAGTAACCTTCTTCGTTGTTTTCATCGAACGTGGTCAACGTCGTATCGTCGTTAACTATGCGAAACGTCAACAAGGTCGTCGTGTTTATGCAGCACAGAGCACACACTTACCGTTGAAAGTGAACATGGCAGGGGTCATCCCGGCAATCTTCGCTTCCAGCATTATTCTGTTCCCGGCCACGATTGCATCATGGTTTGGGGGCGGTACCGGTTGGAACTGGCTGACAACGATTTCGCTGTATTTGCAGCCAGGGCAACCGCTTTATGTGTTACTCTATGCGTCTGCAATCATCTTCTTCTGTTTCTTTTACACGGCGTTGGTTTTCAACCCGCGTGAGACAGCAGATAACCTGAAGAAGTCCGGTGCCTTCGTACCAGGAATTCGTCCGGGAGAGCAAACGGCGAAGTACATCGATAAAGTAATGACGCGTTTAACCCTGGTGGGCGCGATGTACATTACTTTCATCTGCCTGATCCCGGAGTTCATGCGTGATGCAATGAAAGTACCATTCTACTTTGGTGGTACCTCGCTACTGATCGTGGTTGTCGTCATCATGGACTTTATGGCTCAAGTGCAAACTCTGATGATGTCAAGTCAGTACGAGTCTGCATTGAAGAAAGCAAACCTGAAAGGCTATAACCGCTAATCAGGTGCGTTTGAGAAGTTACGGAGAGTAAAAATGAAAGTTCGTGCTTCCGTCAAGAAATTATGTCGTAACTGCAAAATCGTTAAGCGTAACGGTGTCGTTCGTGTGATTTGCAGCGCCGAGCCGAAGCATAAACAGCGTCAAGGCTGATTATCTCGCATATTTTTCTTGCAAAGTTGGGTTGAGCTGGCTAGATTAGCCAGCCAATCTTTTGTATGTAGCTGCAACATTATTTGAGTATCCTGAAAACGGGCTTTTCAGAATGGTGTTGCCGTATAAAATAGTAGGAGTGCATAGTGGCCCGTATAGCAGGCATTAACATTCCTGATCATAAACATACCGTAATCGCCTTAACGTCGATCTTCGGAATCGGTAAAACCCGCTCACAGTCTATCTGTGCAGCTACGGGTATTGCTGAACATGTTAAGATCAGTGAGCTGTCTGAAGAGCAAATTGAACAGCTGCGTGAAGCAGTCGCCAAATTCACTGTAGAAGGTGATTTGCGTCGTGAAGTTACCCTGAGCATCAAGCGTCTGATGGATCTTGGTACATACCGTGGTTTGCGTCATCGTCGTGGTCTGCCAGTTCGCGGTCAGCGTACGAAGACCAACGCACGTACCCGTAAGGGTCCGCGTAAACCGATCAAGAAATAATCAGGGTGATTGAATAATGGCAAAGGCACCTGTTCGTACACGTAAGCGTGTAAGAAAGCAAGTCTCTGACGGCGTGGCTCATGTCCATGCTTCTTTCAACAACACCATTGTGACTATTACCGATCGTCAGGGTAACGCATTGGGTTGGGCAACTGCCGGTGGTTCTGGTTTCCGTGGTTCTCGTAAGTCAACTCCGTTTGCAGCTCAGGTTGCAGCCGAGCGTTGTGCTGACGCAGTAAAAGAATACGGTATCAAGAACCTGGAAGTTATGGTTAAGGGACCGGGTCCGGGTCGCGAATCAACTATTCGTGCACTGAACGCCGCAGGTTTCCGCATCACTAACATTACTGATGTGACTCCTATCCCTCACAACGGTTGTCGTCCGCCGAAAAAGCGTCGCGTATAACGCTGCTTTTAGGTTAGTTGGAGAAAGAAAATGGCAAGATATTTGGGTCCTAAGCTCAAGCTTAGCCGCCGTGAGGGCACAGACTTGTTCCTGAAGTCTGGCGTTCGCGCGATCGATACCAAGTGTAAAATTGAGCAACCGCCTGGTCAACACGGTGCGCGTAAACCGCGTCTGTCTGACTATGGTGTACAGTTACGTGAGAAGCAAAAAGTTCGCCGTATGTACGGTGTTCTGGAGCGTCAATTCCGTAACTATTACAAAGAAGCAGCACGCCTGAAGGGCAACACCGGTGCAAACCTGTTGCAACTGCTGGAAGGTCGTCTGGACAACGTTGTTTACCGTATGGGCTTCGGCGCTACTCGTGCAGAGTCACGTCAGTTGGTTAGCCACAAAGCAATTATGGTAAATGGTCGCGTTGTTAACATCGCTTCTTATCAGGTATCTCCGAATGACGTAGTCAGCATCCGCGAGAAGGCTAAAAAGCAATCTCGTGTTAAAGCTTCTCTGGAGCTGGCTGAGCAGCGTGAAAAGCCGACTTGGCTTGAAGTTGATGCTGCTAAGATGGAAGGCGTGTTCAAGCGTATGCCTGAACGTACCGATCTGTCTGCGGACATTAACGAACACCTGATCGTCGAGCTTTACTCCAAGTAAGGCTTAGTACCAAAGAGAGGACACAATGCAGGGTTCTGTGACAGAGTTTCTAAAACCGCGCCTGGTAGATATCGAGCAAGTCAGTTCGACGCACGCCAAGGTGACCCTTGAGCCTTTAGAGCGTGGCTTTGGCCATACTCTTGGCAACGCACTGCGCCGTATTCTGCTTTCATCTATGCCGGGTTGCGCGGTGACCGAGGTTGAGATTGATGGTGTACTGCACGAGTACAGCACCAAAGAAGGCGTACAGGAAGATATCCTGGAGATCCTGCTCAACCTGAAAGGGCTGGCGGTGAGAGTTCAAGGCAAAGATGAAGTTATTCTTACCCTGAATAAATCTGGCATTGGCCCTGTGACCGCTGCCGACATTACCCATGATGGTGATGTCGAAATCGTCAAGCCTCAGCACGTGATCTGCCACCTGACCGATGAGAACGCTGCTATCAGCATGCGTATCAAAGTTCAACGTGGTCGTGGTTATGTGCCGGCTTCTGCCCGAATTCATTCGGAAGAAGATGAGCGCCCGATCGGTCGTCTGTTGGTTGACGCATGCTATAGCCCTGTAGAGCGTATTGCCTACAATGTTGAAGCAGCGCGTGTAGAACAGCGTACTGACCTGGACAAGCTGGTAATCGAAATGGAAACCAATGGCACGATCGATCCTGAAGAGGCGATCCGCCGTGCGGCAACCATCCTGGCCGAACAACTTGAAGCCTTCGTTGACTTGCGTGATGTACGTCAACCGGAAGTTAAAGAAGAAAAACCAGAGTTCGATCCGATCCTGCTGCGCCCTGTTGACGATCTGGAATTGACTGTCCGCTCTGCTAACTGCCTCAAGGCAGAAGCTATCCACTACATCGGTGATCTGGTACAGCGTACCGAGGTTGAGTTGCTGAAAACGCCGAACCTGGGTAAAAAATCTCTTACTGAGATTAAAGACGTGCTGGCCTCCCGTGGACTTTCTCTGGGCATGCGCCTGGAAAATTGGCCACCGGCAAGCATTGCTGACGAGTAACCGGATCACAGGTTAAGGTTTTACTGAGAAGGATAAGGTCATGCGCCATCGTAAGAGTGGTCGTCAACTGAACCGTAACAGCAGCCATCGCCAGGCTATGTTCCGTAACATGGCCGGCTCTTTGGTTCGTCATGAGATCATCAAGACGACCTTGCCAAAAGCGAAAGAGCTGCGTCGCGTTGTTGAGCCGCTGATTACTCTTGCCAAGACCGACAGCGTAGCTAATCGTCGTCTGGCATTCGCCCGTACTCGTGATAACGAGATCGTGGCAAAACTGTTTAACGAGCTGGGCCCGCGTTTCGCGAGCCGTGCCGGTGGTTACACTCGCATTCTGAAGTGTGGCTTCCGCGCAGGCGACAACGCGCCGATGGCATACATCGAGCTGGTTGATCGTGCTGAGTCTCAAGCAGAAGTAGCAACTGCAGAGTAATCTGTGGACGCGTAAAAAAACCGGGCTTGCCCGGTTTTTTTACGTCCATAATCAGCCAAACGTGCGTTCTTTCCCCGCCAGGCTTAAGATCCCCCTCCCTATCCGCTATGCTAATGCTATTCATCAGGTCAGTTGAGAGAGTATGTTATGTGGCTACTTGACCAGTGGGCGGAGCGCCATATTCTTGATGCACAGGCGAAAGGTGAGTTAGATAACTTGCGTGGCCAGGGGCAGCCACTGGTGTTGGATGATGACAGTGCCGTGCCTGCTGAATTGCGGACAGGTTTTCGCCTGCTAAAAAATGCCGGCTATTTACCTGCCGAGCTCGAAGATCGTAAAGAGGCTTTGAATATTGCCCGTTTGCTACAGGGAATTGATAGCAAACATCCAGACTATGCCGAACTTGGCAAGCGAATGGCCCTGTTAGAGCACCGCCTTCGTCAGGCAGGAATGAGCACTGATTTTTTACACGGTGAATATCAAAGAGCATTGAGCGGCAAATTATCACCGGAGGAAGAGTGATGTTTAAGATAGGGCAACTGGCAAAGCTTGCCGACGTAACGCCGGATACCGTGCGCTACTATGAAAAGCAGGGAATGATGGATCATAACATCCGTACCGAAGGCGGTTATCGCTTGTACAGCGATCAGGACCTGCAGAGGCTACGCTTTATCCGTTATGCCAAACAGTTGGGCTTTACATTGGAAACCATTGCCGAACTGCTGTCGATCCGCGTGGATCCTGAGCATCATACCTGCCAGGAGTCGAAGTCGATTGTCGATGCGCGTCTGAGCGAAGTAGAGAACAAGCTTAAGGAGCTAATGCGGATGCGTGAGTCGCTAAAGCGCCTTAGTGATGCCTGCTGCGGAAGCGCACACACCAGCAATTATTGTTCGATTCTGGAAGCGCTGGAACAGGGCGCTAGCGATGAAAAAGTGAAAAAAGGCACCTGACAAGCTTGCCGGCCCTTTAATTTTTATACTGCTGGCAGTATTATCTTCTCGTTTTATAACCATAGACAAATAAGGTGAATTACCATGACCCAATACCGACACACTAAAGGTAAGATCCAGGACAATGCCATTGAGGCACTGTTGCATGATCCGCTGTTCCGCCAAAGAGTAGAGAAAAATACCAAAGGGAAAGGCAGCTACCGGCGTAAAGATAAACACGCAAAAGGCGGTAACTGGGAGGCCAGTGGCAAACTATCAAACGATAATTTACCACTGGCCTTCTGGTTTTAAGGCATTAAAAAAGCCATCTGATTAAGATGGCTTTTTATTCGTGCAGGATTAACTGATTTACAGTTTTGGTTGCTGCTGATGGCTCAGTAAATCACGAATTTCAGTCAGCAGTTTTTCTTCCGCAGTCGGTGCCGGAGGGGCTGCCGGCTCTTCCGCCTGCTTGCGACGCATTCTGTTCATTAATTTAATGGCCAGGAAGATAGCGAAAGCGACAATAACGAAATCAAAAACGGTCTGAATGAAAGAACCATAGTTCATCACGACGGCTGGAACCGCACCCTGAGCTTCCCGTAATACCAGGTGGAACTGCTTGAAATCTACACCGCCAATCAGTAAACCAAGCGGTGGCATGATGATATCGGCAACGAATGAAGATACGATTTTACCGAAGGCAGCACCGATAATCACACCGACAGCCAGGTCGACCACGTTGCCACGCATGGCAAATTCGCGGAACTCTTTCAGCATACTCATAGAACACCCCTCAAAGAAATTAATAACACAAGTTTAACAAAGCAATTTCCCTTTGCCACAATAAGCAGAGAAAAGTTTTTATCTCTTCTTACCCACGGCAACGAATATCAACCTGATTATAGACCATGGGACAATTAATTCGTTCTACAGGAAGAATGGACTTGGCTGGAACAAACGTTCAACGTCAGGCACGAACTTTTTATCGGTTATAAACATAATGACGTGATCGCCCTGTTCGATTTTGCTGCTGCCATTGGCAATAATTACGTCATCGCCGCGCACAATGGCGCCAATGGTGGTGCCTGGCGGTAATTTAATATCCTCAACGATGCGGCCAACCACTTTTGACGTGCTTTCGTCACCGTGGGCAATGGCTTCGATAGCCTCTGCCACGCCGCGCCGTAGCGATGAAACGCTGACGATATCTGCTTTACGTACGTGGCCCAGCAACGCTGAGATCGTGGCTTGCTGAGGGGAAATGGCAATATCGATGACGCTGCCCTGCACCAGATCAACATAGGCACGGCGCTGAATCAACACCATCACCTTTTTGGCGCCCATGCGTTTGGCTAGCATGGCCGACATAATGTTCGCTTCGTCATCATTGGTAATGGCGATAAAAACATCCACCTGATCAACATGTTCTTCTGCCAACAACTCCTGATCAGAGGCATCTCCATAGAACACGATGGTGTCATGTAGCTGTTCGGCTAGCTCCGTGGCGCGTTGCTGGTTACGTTCGATCAGCTTCACGTTGTAGGATTTCTCCAGCCGCTGTGCCAGGCCTGCACCAACGTTACCGCCGCCGACAATCATGATCCGTTTATAGGGTTTTTCCAGCCGTTGCAGCTCACTCATTACCGCACGGATATGCTGTGAAGCGGCAACAAAGAACACCTCGTCACCGGCTTCGATAATGGTGGATCCCTGTGGACGAATCGGTCGATCCTGGCGGAATATAGCGGCAACGCGGGTATCGATATGCGGCATATGCTCGCGCATGGAAGACAGGGCATTGCCCACTAACGGGCCACCGTAATAGGCTTTTACCGCAGCGATGCTGACTTTGCCTTCTGCAAAGTTCACCACCTGCAATGCGCCAGGGTATTCAATTAATTTATAGATGTAATCGATAACCAGCTGTTCAGGCGAGATCAAGTGGTCGATGGGCACCGCTTCAGGCTGAAACAGCTTCTCTGATTCGCGGATATATTCAGGCGCGCGGATACGGGCGATTCGGTTCGGCGTATTAAACAGCGAATAGGCAATCTGACAGGCAATCATATTGGTTTCGTCAGAGTTAGTGACCGCAACCAGCATATCGGCATCTTCTGCGCCTGCTTCTCGCAGCACGCGAGGATGGGAACCGTAGCCCTGAACAACCCGCAGGTCGAACTTATCCTGCAACTGACGCAGACGGCCAGAGTCGGTATCCACGACGGTAATGTCGTTGTTTTCGCCCACCAGGTTTTCCGCCAGTGTTCCACCAACCTGACCGGCACCAAGAATAATTATTTTCATTCGCTTCTCTGCTTCACACTGAAACCGCTGAAGGTTTTCTGAAAGGGCGCAACAGCCGCGCCCTGAGTACTGAATAGCTACATTTTAATCAGCTTAGCGTAAAAGAAGCCATCTCCATCCTCTGGATGGGGAAGATTCTGTCGGCCAGGCTGCTGTTCATCGCCGGTCTCAACCAGACGAGCTTCGGGATGGCGCTGGAGGAAAGCGCTAATCTGCTCAGCGTTCTCTGCCCGCAAAATTGAGCAGGTAGCATATACCATCACGCCGCCCTTTTTGAGTCGTGGCCAAATGGCTTCGATAATCTCGGCCTGTAGCGCGGCCAGCTCAGCGATATCACTGTCACGACGTAACCATTTAATGTCCGGATGGCGGCGGATCACACCGGTGGCGGAGCATGGAGCATCCAGCAAAATGCGGTCGAACTGCCTATCGCCACACCAGTCTTGCGGCGTACGACCATCACCTTGCTTCACTTCGGCATGCAAACGCAGGCGGTGCAGGTTTTCTTTGACCCGGCTCAGACGTTGTTCATCGATATCGACCGCCATCACATGAGCTTTGGGCGCCGCTTCCAGAATATGGGTAGTTTTACCACCGGGAGCCGCACACAGATCGAGGATCTGTTCTCCGTCTTGCGGATCCAGCAGATCGACACAACCCTGAGCGGAAGCATCCTGCACGGTAACCCAGCCGTCGGCAAACCCCGGCAGGTCGGTAACGGCGCATGGCGCCAGCAGGCGTATTGCATCGCGATATTCGGTATGGGGTTCGGCGGCAATACCCGCCTGCGCCATCAGTTGCAGATAATCTTCACGTGTGTGGTGAAGTCGGCTGACACGCAGCCACATCGGTGGTTTCTGATTATTGGCATCGACGATTTGTTCCCACTGCGCGGGGTAGGCTTGCTGGACACGCTTCAAGAGCCAGCTTGGGTGCAGATAGCGGCTGTCATTATTGGCGGCGCGCTGCAGCAATTCTTCCTGCTGTCGTTGGAACTGACGCAATACGCCGTTGATCAGCCCTTTAAGCTGCGGCCGTTTCAGCGCGACGGCGCCTTCTACCGTTTCCGCCAGCACTGCATGAGCAGGGATGCGGGTATACAGCAGTTGGTACAGGCCGACCATTAGTAAATAGTGCAGCGTGCGCTGTTTGCCGGTCATTGGCTTGGCCATCAATTGCTGAATGCACCACTCCAACTGCGGCAGCACGCGCAGGGTGCCGAAGCATAACTCCTGCAGCAGAGCGCGGTCTTTGTCAGAAATGGATTTTTGCAGTGGCGGTAAGACAGTACTGAGAGACTGGCCCTGATCCAGCACCTGGCCGATGGCTTTGGCTGCGATGCTTCGGAGATTGTAGTTGTTTTTCATAGGCTAAAGCGGGTAGCGATCGGCATTAAGAAAGAAACAGCCCGGCGATTATCGGCCGGGCAGTGAGGGCGACTTATAACCGGTTACCCGGTGTAAACCATTCACGACGTGAGTTCAGCAGATCCTGTGCCGACATGGGTTTTTTGCCCGCGGGCTGCAGCTGAGTCAGGTTAAGGATACCTTCGACGGTAGCCACCTGAATGCCGTGTTTGTCGGCATGAACGATGGTGCCGGGTTCCGCGTTGGCGTTTTGTTCCAACACCGTGGCTTGCCATACTTTTACCGGCTGATCGTCAATGGTGAAATAGCTGACCGGCCACGGGTTAAAGGCACGAATGCAGCGTTCCAGCTGCACGGCTGGCAGGCTCCAGTCGAGGCGAGCTTCTTCTTTGCTCAGCTTCTCCGCGTAGGTGACCAGCGATTCATCCTGCACTTCACGTTTGGCCGAACCTTCAGCCATTTGCTGCAGCGTGGTCAACATGCCCTGCGGGCCGAGCTGCGCCAGTTTGTCATACAGGCTGGCACTGGTGTCATCGGCTTCAATTGGGCAGGCGATTTTGTACATCATATCGCCGGTGTCCAGACCCACGTCCATCTGCATGATGGTGATGCCAGTTTCGTTATCGCCGGCCCAGAGTGAACGTTGGATCGGCGCCGCGCCGCGCCAGCGTGGCAACAGGGAACCGTGAACGTTGATGCAGCCGAGTCGCGGCATATCCAGCACCGCTTTTGGCAGGATCAGGCCATAAGCAACGACGACCATCACATCGGCGTTGAGATCGGCCACCAGGTGCTGGTTTTCTTCCGGGCGCAGTGATTTTGGCTGAAAGACCGGTAACTGATGCTGCTCGGCCAAAACCTTGACCGGGCTTGGCGTCAGTTTGTTACCGCGGCCGGCGGGGCGGTCAGGCTGGGTGAAGACCCCGACAATCTGGTGCCCAGATGACAACAGCGCGTCAAGGTGACGCGCTGCGAAGTCTGGAGTTCCGGCGAAAATAATCCGTAAAGAGTCAGACACGTTGATTTCCTGATCGGTTAGGCGCGTGCGTTAAACTTGGCCAGTTTTTCCAGTTTCTGGCGGATACGCTGGCGCTTGAGTGGCGACAGGTAATCGACGAACAGTTTGCCAACCAGGTGATCCATCTCGTGCTGGATACAGATGGCTAACAGATCGTCGGCTTCCAGCTCAAAAGGCTTGCCGTCGCGATCCAGCGCTCTGATTTTTACGTTAGCGGCGCGCGGAACTAGAGCACGCTGCTCAGGAATGGAAAGGCAACCTTCCTCGATCCCGGTTTCACCGCTTTTTTCCAGCAGCTCCGGGTTGATCAGCACCAGGCGCTGATCGCGGTTTTCAGAAACGTCAATGACGATAATGCGCTGATGGATATCCACCTGTGTCGCAGCCAGGCCAATGCCTTCCTCTGCGTACATGGTTTCAAACATATCATCCACGATGCGCTGGATATTCGCATTGACTTCTTTTACCGGGGCCGCAACTTTGCGCAGCCGGTCGTCTGGGTAATGTAATACCTGCAATACTGACATATATCTTGAGATCTGTATCCGAGTGATAAACGAGGTTTAGCTTCTATTCTAGACATTTCCCGGCCTGATTGACAGCATTGCGCACCAATTGCTCGAATTGGTAATACCACCATTTTTTGCGAGGGAACAGGCGATGCAGGCACAGGAAATTGGCTTACGGATGCGCGGGGTCACTGGGCTTGGCGCGCTGCAAGCCAGCCAGATAATACGGCAGTTGGTCTGGGCCGGCGGAGAACCTTCGCGCTTGCTGCATGAACTGGGACTGAACGCCCGGCAGCAGGCGCAGTTTCGCCAGGCGGATCCACGTTATCTGGCCGCCACGCTTGCCTGGCTGGAACAGCCAGGCCATTTTTTGTGGATCTATGGTGAGAGCGGCTATCCAGAGCAGTTGCTTCATATCGACGATGCACCCTTGCTGCTGCTGGTCAAAGGCAACCCGGAAGCGGTGCAGCAGCCGCAAATCGCCATGGTCGGCAGTCGCCAGCTTAGCCACTACGGTGAGCACTGGGGCAATTACTTTGCCACCGGTCTGGTGCACTGCGGGTTTACCGTCACCAGCGGGTTGGCCCTTGGCATTGATAGCATCTGCCATCGCGCAGCACTTGCGGCGGAAGGACATACGGTTGCCGTTCTGGGGAGTGGCCTGGCCAATATCTATCCGCGCCGACATCGCCGCCTGGCTGAAGAGATCGCTGATAGCGGCGGGGCTTTGCTCTCAGAATATTTGGTCACCGATTTGCCGATGCCAGACCATTTTCCTCGCCGTAACCGCATCATCAGTGGGCTAAGTCTGGGGGTAGTGGTGATTGAAGCCTCTCTGCGTAGCGGAACGCTGATTACTGCGCGATGTGCGCTGGATCAGGGGCGTGAGGTTTTCGCTTTGCCCGGTGCGCTGGGTAACCCGATGAGTGAGGGGACACACTGGTTGATCCAACAAGGTGCTTACCTGGTTACCGGGCCGAAAGAGATCGCTGAGCAGCTGGGAAGCGGCCTGCATTGGCTGTCGTTGAACGAAAATACAACTATTTGTGCGTCAGAAGCCGAAGTTGAATTGCCATTTGCCGATGTGTTGGCTAACGTAGGAGATGAGGTGACACCTGTTGACGTCGTCGCTGAACGTGCCGGCCAACCTGTGCCAGAGGTAGTAATCAAGTTGCTCGATCTGGAGTTAGCAGGGTGGATCGCAGCTGTACCCGGCGGCTATGTCCGAATAAGGAGGGCAGGCCATGTTCGACGTACTGATGTACTTGTTTGAAACTTATATCCACAATGAACCAGAGATGCGCGTCGATCAGGATCAACTGACCGATGATCTCGCTCAGGCGGGGTTTCATCGGGAAGATATCTACAACGCGTTGAATTGGCTTGAAAAACTTGCCGACCTGCAGGAAGGCGAAAATGCGCCCTATTTTATGGATGCCGATCCGCTAGCCATGCGGATTTACACCGAAGAAGAAGGCGTGCGTTTGGATGCCGGTTGCCGTGGTTTCCTCCTGTTCCTGGAGCAGATTCAGGTATTGAACCTCGAAACCCGTGAAATGGTTATCGATCGTGTTATGGCTTTGGATAATACGGAATTCGATCTCGAAGATCTGAAATGGGTGGTGCTGATGGTGTTGTTTAATATCCCTGGATATGAAAGCGCCTATCAGCAAATGGAAGAACTGTTATTCGAAGTAAACGAAGGTTATCTGCACTGAGCCGATAACATATATAGAAGAAGTTATGACAAAAGCCGCGATTTTTGCCGCCAGGCAAAATGAACCCTGTCCGGAATGTGGGGCCGAATTGGTGATCCGCAGTGGTCGCCACGGCCCTTTTCTCGGCTGTTCCCGTTATCCTGAGTGCCAACATATTCGACCGCTAAAAGCGCAAGCCGATGGGCATATCGTCAAGATGTTGGACGGGCAGGAATGCCCAAAATGCCAGGCGGTGCTGGCATTGCGCCAGGGCCGTTACGGTATGTTTATCGGTTGCAGCAACTATCCGGAGTGCGATCACACCGAGGTCATCGATAAACCGGACGAAACCAGTATCAGCTGCCCGCAGTGTGGCCAGGGCAAACTGCTGCAGCGTAAATCGCGCTATGGCAAGGTTTTCCACGCCTGCGATCGCTACCCTGAATGTCAGTTTGTCCTCAATTTTAAACCCGTCGCCGGTGAGTGCGAGTACTGCCACTACCCGTTGCTGATGGAAAAGCGTTCGGCAAAAGGCCCAGTCCTTTGCTGTGCCAGTAAGCTTTGCGGCAAACCCGTAGCAACCACAGAATAATGACGCCATGAACTCAGATACCACTTCCCTCTTTACACCCATTCTTGACGCGCTGCATCGTCAGCAAGTGATCGCTTATCCCACCGAAGCCGTATTTGGTTTGGGGTGCGATCCCGACAGTGAACAAGCGGTAAATGCGCTGCTGGCCCTCAAACAGCGCCCCTGGGAAAAAGGGCTGATCCTGATCGCCGCCGACTATGAGCAGCTAGCGCCTTATATAGATGACAGTGCGCTGAGCGAACGGCAGCGAGAAGCCATTTTTGCCAGTTGGCCTGGTCCGGTTACCTGGGTCATACCTGCCCGAGCGGAAACATCGCGCTTGTTGACCGGTCGTTTCACCTCTCTGGCGGTACGCGTCAGCGATCATCCACTGGTTCAGCAGCTTTGCCGAGGGTTCGGGAAACCACTGGTCTCGACCAGCGCTAACCTCAGCGGACAAGAGCCCTGCCGCAGCGCCGATGAGGTACAGCAGCAGTTTGGCGCTGCTTTCCCGGTGCTAGCAGGCAGCGTCGGCGGCCGCCTTAATCCTTCAGAAATCAGAGATGCCCTGACCGGCGAGCAGATCCGTCAAGGCTAGAGGTAATGTGAATGGAGAAGTTTGCGGTATTCGGTAACCCTATCAGCCACAGTAAGTCACCGCGCATTCATGCGTTGTTTGCCGCTCAAACCGGTATAGAACATCCCTATGGTACGGTGTTGGCGCCGCTGGACGGTTTCGAAAAGGCGCTGCAAGCGTTCATTCAGGCTGGTGGCCAGGGAGCGAACGTCACGGTACCTTTTAAAGAACATGCCTATGAGGCAGCGTCTGAATTGAGCGAGCGTGCCTCGCTGGCTGGTGCTGTCAATACGCTAAAGATGCTGCCGGACGGAGGGTTACTGGGTGACAATACGGACGGGATCGGCCTGCTGACCGATCTGGATCGCCAAGGGCTGATCAAACCAAAGGATCGCATTTTGCTGGTGGGGGCAGGGGGCGCAGCACGGGGCGTAATCTTGCCGCTGCTGTCTTTTGGTTGTGAGGTGACGATCACCAACCGTACTTTCAGTCGAGCACAAATGCTAGCAGAAAGTTTTCAACACCTCGGTGAAATCAGCGCCTTGCCTCTGGATCAACTCGATCAACAAGGGTTCGATTTAGTGATCAACGCTACGGCGTCCGGTATCAGCGGCGAGATCCCGGCATTGCCGGTTGGCATTATTAATAGCCGTACACGCTGCTACGACATGTTTTATCAGCAGGGATTAACGCCATTTCTGACCTGGGCGCAGCAACAGGGTGCCACAGAATATGCCGATGGGTTAGGGATGCTGGTGGGACAGGCCGCGCATGCGTTCCTGTTGTGGCATGGTGTGATGCCGGAAATAGAACCAGTACTGCGCCAACTGCGCCACGAGTTGGCGGCATAACCTTATGCCCGTTCTCTCGTCAGGGAACGGGCGCTTGTCAGATGTCTTCTGACAAATATTCGTCTTTCCAACGTACATAGTTAGTAGAAGAGTAAAGC
The DNA here is from genome assembly GCF_014164835.1 of Serratia sp. OS31. NCBI lineage: Bacteria > Pseudomonadati > Pseudomonadota > Gammaproteobacteria > Enterobacterales > Yersiniaceae > Serratia > Serratia sp. OS31. The sequence continues at coordinate 24,972 of NZ_JACJFQ010000047.1, forward strand.
AGCCCTTCCAACTCAGCGGCAGTCAATGGCCTAACCTGACGAGCCGGACTCCCCATATAAAGATAACCGCTCGCCAGACGTTTACCCGGCGCCACCAGGCTGCCGGCGCCAATCATCACATCATCTTCTATTACCGCACCATCCAACAGGATCGATCCCATCCCTACCAGCACCCGGTTACCTATGGCGCAGCCGTGCAGCATGGCTTTGTGGCCTACGGTCACGTCTTCCCCGATCAGCAACGGGTAACCTTCGGGGTTATGTTCGGACTTATGGGTCACGTGCAGCACGCTGCCATCCTGAATATTACTGCGTGAGCCGATCTTTACCGCGTTGACATCGCCGCGGATGACAACCAGCGGCCAGATACTGACGTCATCGGCCAGCTCAACGTTGCCGATCACCACGCTGGAAGGGTCGATCATTACGCGTTGACCCAGTTTTGGAGAGTAATGAAGATAAGAACGCACTGCATCGGACATGGTAATAGCCTCACGTCGGGATCATATTTACCGGCAATACTAGACGTTGGCGGTGGAATTACAACCAACTGAAGCGGCGGATCCTAAGGAAAATGGCGCTGATCGCGCAAGATCCACCCGAAAGGGCTGAAAAGTGTGCGAACGGAAAGAAAAGATCAAAAAAGGGGTTGTGCAAAAAACTCGGATCCCTATAATGCGCCTCCATCGACACGGAACATGTGAACAACTTCACAGAGTCTCCGGGGTTCGAAGAGAAAAAATCCTGAAATTTAGGGGTTGACTCTGAAAGAGGAAAG
>NZ_JACJFQ010000048.1:0-25542 GCF_014164835.1 Serratia sp. OS31
GTTTGGTGCTACCAGGTCGAAGGGAGCGCAGGTATCCCCGGGAACTGAAATCATTGAAACGAAAATATCCTATAAAAAACAATGCCGGTCACCTTAAGTGACCGGCATTAGCCCTGGTGGCCGCCTTTTTCTTTGTCTGTTGCAGACAGAACCGGTCGGATTCAATACCAAATCATCAGCGCAACCAGGCTGATAACCACCAGTCCGCACAAGGCTGAGGTCAGCATAAACTGCCCGCGCACTCGCTCACAGCGGCGGATAAACTCCGGATCATGATGCTCGACATAACGCTGCGAGAAGATATAGCGTACCAGCCGTATCTGCTTGCTCGGCTGGCCATGAGCGGTAAAGAAACCACCGCCGTCGACATATTGATACAGCAGCGGGTCACAGCCGCGCAGAACCACCAACAGCGCGCGCAGAGAAGAGTAATACCGCACCATGTTTAACACACACACCACACACAGAGCCCAAAACAGCGCGACGGTACTGATCATGATTGCCTCCTCAAGGCGTTGTTATCCGCGGCGCTCCGCCGGGTCCAACTGCCCTACCTCTATACCCATTACTGCTGGAGCCTACCGCTCCGATCCCCTTTACACCGTACAGGCCGCGCATAACCCACCGCCTCTGGAGACAGCCTATCGCCATGCCGATGCGCACGCGTAGGTTTGATTCAGAGGAGAAATGATAAGGCCTATAGTCATTATTGTAGGTTAATGAAACGCAAACTGGCCTGAGCAGTAGATAAAATTTACCGCAACCCACCCATTTGTCATCCACCTATTGGTTATAACTGATAACCGCCCCGCCAGACGCCGCCGGTCTTTTCCACTGCCCCTGAGGGCATTTGGGGCTATACTCTGTTTAAGAACGCTTATATTTCAATCGGTCAACCCAGCAACCGCATCATGGGCGATAGGCTTTTCTGCCCAGCGGGTGTAAAACTGACGGTAGAGAGATAAAGAGAGTTTTTTGATGCGGTGCATTGTGATCGCCCCAACATATCATTGCGTTATCTGAATGATAAAATGCAGGTAAACCTGAAGCGCCAGGCTGGTACGCTAAATGCCTGCTAACCTTTTAATCGGCATTATATGGAAGGAGTATTCTCATGGCTTACAAACACATTCTGATTGCGGTAGACCTGTCCCCGGAAAGTAAAATCCTGGTGGAGAAAGCCGTATCTATGGCGCGTCCTTACAACGCCAAAGTTTCCCTGATCCACGTAGATGTTAACTATTCCGACCTGTATACCGGCCTGATCGACGTTAATCTCGGCGATATGCAAAAACGCATTTCCGAAGAAACTCACCACGCATTGACCGAACTGTCGCAAAATGCCGGCTATCCAATCACCGAAACCCTGAGCGGCAGCGGCGATTTGGCGCAGGTATTGGTTGATGCCATCAAGAAATACGATATGGACCTGGTCCTGTGCGGCCACCATCAGGATTTCTGGAGCAAGCTGATGTCCTCCGCACGCCAGTTGATCAACACCGTGCACATCGACATGCTGATTGTGCCGCTGCGTGACGAAGAAGAAAAAGCCGAAGATTAAGTCGGCGCCGGTAAACAGCCTTGCCCCAACGCCCGCGATTGCGGGCGTTTTTCATGGCGCCAACCTAATTAATCGCTTGATAATCAACCGCCCTCCAGTGATATAGTCGCTAAAGACACAACATCCTCCCCCAGGTTTTATCCATACCCATATTTATAAAAATAATGGGGGAAATTAACAGTATTACCCTATGAATTTCGGGCTGTAGCCGGGCAACAGCGCTACAGCTTGAAAGGCGACGGGTATAAAGGAGTTATCCATGGAAAATGCCTTATCGGTAGAGTCTTTCTTGTCCTCGCTACAACAACATAATCCCCATCAGCCGGAATTTTTACAGGCGGTCAGGGAAGTCTTCACTTCGCTGTGGCCTTTTATCGAGCGTAATCCGCGCTATCGCGAATATGCGCTGCTGGAGCGTTTGGTAGAGCCCGAGCGTACCATCCAGTTCCGCGTCAGTTGGGTGGACGATCGCGGCCAGGTGCAGGTTAACCGCGCCTGGCGCGTGCAGTTCAACTCCGCCATCGGGCCTTATAAAGGCGGCATGCGCTTTCATCCGTCGGTCAATTTGTCGATTCTGAAGTTCCTCGGCTTCGAACAGACGTTTAAAAACGCGCTGACCACCCTGCCGATGGGCGGCGGAAAAGGCGGTTCTGACTTTGATCCAAAAGGGAAAAGTCAGGCGGAGATCATGCGTTTCTGCCAGGCGCTGATGACCGAGCTGTACCGTCACCTCGGGCCGGATACCGACGTGCCCGCCGGCGATATCGGCGTTGGCGGTCGTGAAGTCGGCTTTATGAGCGGCATGATGAAGAAACTGTCCAACAACACCGCCTGCGTGTTTACCGGCAAGGGGCTGTCATTCGGCGGCAGCCTGACCCGTCCAGAGGCCACCGGCTATGGGCTGGTCTATTTCACCGACGCCATGCTGCAACGTCACGGGCTGGGTTTTGAAGGCATGCGGGTTGCGGTATCCGGTTCAGGTAACGTGGCGCAATACACCATTGAAAAGGCGCTGGAGCTGGATGCGCGCGTGATCACCGTATCAGACTCCGGCGGCACCCTGGTCGATGAAGCCGGTTTCACCACCGAAAAACTGGCCCATTTGGTGGAGATCAAGAATCAGCGCTATGGTCGGGTGGAAGATTATGCCCGCGAACGCGGCCTGACCTATCTGGCCGGCCAGCAGCCGTGGAACGTGCCGGTGGATATCGCTCTGCCGTGCGCCACCCAAAACGAGCTGGATTTGGCCGCGGCACAGACGCTGATCCGCAACGGGGTCAAAGCTGTGGCTGAAGGCGCAAATATGCCGACCACCATTCAGGCGACCGATGCATTCCTGGACGCTGGGGTGCTGTTTGCGCCGGGCAAGGCGGCCAACGCCGGTGGGGTTGCCACTTCCGGGCTGGAGATGGCGCAGAACGCCGCGCGCATCGGTTGGCGCGCCGAGAAAGTGGATGTACGTTTACAACATATCATGGCGGATATCCATCACGCCTGCGTGGAATACGGCGGCGAGGGTAAGCAAACCCACTACGTACACGGCGCCAATATCGCCGGATTCGTCAAGGTAGCCGACGCCATGCTGGCGCAGGGCGTGTTGTAACAGGTTCATAAGGTGATCTTGTTCACACATTGCTAAAATGCTTCAATGCCGGCGCTCAGTCCGGCATTTTTGCCCCTGTAAAACCCGATTGCTCCGTCTAATTTGTTTTAAACATGTAAATAATTATGGTTTTTATTGTTAATTTTATGATGATTTTTCGTGGTAAAATTACCACCACTGAATTATTCAACATTTAATTAACACTAAAAACGTCATAATTTTACTTCAACGTGCACAGATCACAATTCCCCAACTCTCGTTACGCTCCCTCTTCCATTCCTTTGTAATCTGCTCAGGTGGAAAAACAGCCACCCCTACAGATAAAAAAGGTACAGCGAATGAAATTTAACCTCGCATTATTAAATGCATGTGTGGTTTCTGCGTGCATGTTATCGACAACACCTGCCTTTGCTGCTGAAAAGTACGAGATTGCCGTGGTTGCCAAAGTGACCGGCATTCCCTGGTTCAACCGTATGGAAGTCGGCGTTAACGACGCGGCCAAAAAGCTCGACGTCAATGCCTACCAGACCGGGCCGTCCACCCCAGACCCGGCCGCACAGGTGAAAGTGATTGAAGACCTGATCGCCAAGAACGTCAACGCCATCATCGTGGTGCCTAACGACGCCAAAGTGCTGGAGCCAGTGCTGAAAAAGGCGCGCGAGAAAGGCATCGTGGTGCTGACTCATGAATCCCCGGACCAGCAGATTGGCCAGTGGGACATTGAAACCATCGACAGCGAGAAATATGCGCAGGCCAACGTCGATGAGCTGGCGAAAGACATGGGCGGCAAAGGCGGCTATGCCATTTATGTCGGCTCGCTGACCGTGCCGTTGCACAACGCCTGGGCGGATTCCGCCATCAAGTACCAGAAATCCAAATATCCGGACATGTTCGAAGTCACTTCGCGCCTGCCGGTGGCGGAAAGCATCGATAAATCCTACGCCACCACGCTGGATTTGATGAAAACCTACCCGCAGATGAAAGGCATTATCGGCTTCGGCTCCCTCGGCCCGATCGGTGCCGGTCAGGCGGTCGCCAAGAAACGCGCCAAGGACAAGATCGCCGTAGTCGGTATTGCCATGCCGGCGCAGGCCGCGCCTTACCTGGTGCGAGGCGACATCAAGAAAGCCCTGCTGTGGGATCCGAAGGACGCCGGTTATGCCCTGGTGACGGTGGCCGATCAGCTGTTGCAAGGCAAAGAAGTGACCAAAGATTTGTCGATCGAAGGCTTGGGTAAAGCCGACGTCGACATGGATAAAAAAGTGATTCGGTTTAATAAAATTCTTGAAGTCACTAAAGATAATGCCAAATCGCTAGGATTTTAATTTTCAGTAATATTACGCCACACCGGGAAAGTCATGAAACAACGAAGGGCGCAATATATGCGCCCCGAGTTTCAGTCACGACCATAATAAAAACCTGCACAGGTTAACGCTATGACCACATCCACCGCATTTATCACCCTGGAAAATATCAGTAAGCGATTTCCAGGCGTGCTGGCCTTGGACCAGATCAACCTGACGCTAAATATTGGCGAAGTGCACTGCCTGGCCGGGCAAAATGGCTGCGGCAAAAGCACCATCATTAAAATTATTTCCGGCGTTTATCAGCCGGAAAAAGGCGCCAATATTTCGCTGGAAGGTAAACTTTTTCATTCCCTGACGCCGCAACTGTCCGGCTATTACGGTATTCAGGTGATTTATCAGGATCTGTCGTTATTCCCCAACCTGACCGTAGCGGAAAATATTGCCATTCACCGCTACCTGCCCGGCGGCCATTTCTGGGTGCGCAAGCAGGTGATGCGCCAAACGGCGCTGGATGCCATGGCGCGCGTCGGCGTGCATATCGATCCCGACAAGAAAGTTGAAAAACTGTCGATTGCCGATCGCCAACTGGTGGCCATATGCCGCGCCATTGCCGCCGAAGCACGGCTAGTGATCATGGATGAGCCAACCGCTTCGCTGACGCGGCAAGAGGTCGACGGCCTGCTGCGGGTGGTCAACGAACTGAAAGCGGCGGGCATTTGCGTGGTGTTTGTCAGCCACCGGCTGGATGAAGTGATGGAGGTCGCCGACCGCATCAGCGTGATGCGCGACGGCAAGCTGGTCGGCACTTATCCGGCCAGCCAGTTGGACAGTCATGAACTGGCGTTCCTGATGACCGGCCAACGCTTCCATTACAGCCAGCTGCCGGCGCTGGCGTCAACCGACAGCGCACCGCTGCTTGAGGTTCGCAACCTCAGCCGACGCGGAAAATACCAGGATATCAACCTGTCACTGCACGGTGGCGAGATCGTCTCGATCGTCGGGCTGCTCGGCGCGGGCCGTACCGAGCTGTGCCTTAGCCTGTTCGGCATGACGCGTCCTGACAGCGGAGAAATTCGCATCGACGGCCAACCGGTCCAACTGCACAACAACCGTGAAGCGGTACGCCAGGGTATCGGCTATGTGTCGGAGGATCGTCTTACGCAAGGGCTGATCATGGAGCAGTCGATCTACGACAACACCATCGTCACGGTCTTTGATCAACTGCACACCCCGCTCGGGCTGCTGGACCATGCCAAAGCGACCGAGCTGGTTAACCGGCTGATTCGCGATCTGAACATCAAGGTTTCCGACAGCGCGCTGCCGGTAAAAACCCTGTCGGGCGGCAATGCGCAACGTATCGCCATCGCCAAGTGGGTGGCAACGCAGCCGAAGATCCTGATCCTTGACTCGCCCACCGTCGGGGTGGATATCGCCAACAAAGAGGGGATCTACCAGATCGCCAAAGATCTGGCCGCGCTCGGCATGGCGGTGCTGATGATCTGCGACGAGATCCCGGAAGCCTATTACAACAGCCATCGGGTGATGGTGATGCGCAAGGGCGAGCTGATCGCCGAGTTTTCGCCGCACCACAGCACCGAACAACAGATCGCCGAGGTGGTGAATGGATAAGTCATTATTGGCCCGCCTGGCCGGCCGGCACGAGTTTTACCTGGGCCTGCTGGTGTTGTTGCTGGCAATAGGGCTGAGCGTCAGCACCAGCGAGTTTCTGACGCTGGGTAACCTGACCGACGTCGCCACCAGCTACGCCATTCTCGGCATTCTCGCCTGCGGCCTGTTCGTGGTGCTGATTGCCGGCGGCATCGACATTTCATTCCCGGCAATCACCGCCATCGCGCAGTACGTGATGGCCAGTTGGGTCATTCAACACGGCGGCGGCTTCCCACTGGCGTTCGCACTGGCAATGGGCGTCGGCCTGCTGCTCGGGCTGGTGAACGGTTTTCTGGTCTACTGGCTGAAGGTGCCGGCGATCATCATCACCATCGCCACGCTGAACCTGTTCTACGGCTTACTGGTTTACGCCACCAACGGCACCTGGCTGTACGGTTTCCCCGACTGGTTTATGGATGGCATCAGCTGGTTCTCATTCCAGGGGGCCGACGGTTATGACTACGGCCTGACGCTGCCGCTGCTGTGCCTGCTGGCGGTGATTATCGTCACCGGCGTGCTGATGAACTTTACCCGCCTCGGCCGCCAAATTTTCGCCATGGGCGGCAACCGCGATGCGGCGTCGCGCCTGGGGCTGAACCTGCTGCGGCTGCACTTCTACGTTTACGGCTACATGGGCATTCTGGCGGGTATCGCCGCGGTAGTACAGGCGCAGATAACCCAATCGGTAGCCCCCAACTCCCTGCTCGGTTTTGAGCTAACGGTGCTGGCGGCGGTAGTGCTGGGCGGCACCAGCATGACCGGTGGGCGCGGCTCCCTGACCGGCACGCTGCTGGGCGTGGTGCTGTTGGCCTTCCTGCAAAACGGCCTGACGCTGCTCAGCGTGTCGGCCTATTGGCACCAGGTGTTCAGCGGCGCGATCATTTTGATCAGCATCAGCAGCACCGCCTGGAATGAAAAACGCAAGCTGGCCAAGGAGCTATGACATGATCTAGTTAACCCGTCTGATCCCCAACGATCGGATCATCCGCCTGCAGAGCGCGATCATTATCGCCGTGGCGCTGCTGTTCGCCGGGCTGCTCGGATCGCGCTTCTTCAGCCTTGGCAATTTCCAGTCAATCGCCTCGCAGCTGCCTATCCTCGGCATGCTGGCGCTCGGTATGGGCATTACCATGCTGACCGGCGGCATCAATCTGTCGATTATCGCCGGTGCCAATGCCTGCTCGCTGGTGATGGCGGCCATTATAGTCAGCCATCCGGACCAGCCGCTGTTTCTGGCGCTGGCACTGCTGGCCGGGCTGCTGGTCGCCGTCGCCATTGGCGCACTTAACGGCATGCTGGTCGCCTGGATCGGCGTTTCGCCCATCCTCGCTTCGCTCGGCACCATGACGCTGATCACCGGCCTGAATATTCTGCTGTCCAACGGCGCGGTGATCTCCGGCTTCCCGGCGGCGATTCAGTATCTCGGCAACGGCAGCCTGCTCGGCATACCGGTGGCGCTGCTGCTGTTCCTGCTGGTATCTGTTGGCCTGTGGCTATTGCTGGAGCACACCACGCTCGGGCGCAGCCTGTATCTGATTGGCTCCAACGAGCAAGCCACCCGTTTTAGCGGCGTAAACACCGCCCGGGTACAGATTGCGGTCTATATTCTGTCCGCCCTGCTCGGCTGGGGTGCGGCGCTGCTGATGATGGCCAAATTCAACTCGGCCAAGGCCGGTTACGGTGAATCCTATCTGCTGGTGACCATTTTGGCCTCGGTGCTGGGCGGCATTAACCCGGACGGTGGGTTTGGCCGGGTGCTGGGTCTGGTGCTGGCGCTGATTGTGCTGCAAATGCTGGAAAGCGGCCTCAACCTGCTGGGCGTCAGCAGTTATCTGACCATGGCCCTGTGGGGCGGTGTGCTGATCCTGTTTATCGCATTACAGAATCGAAAAGCCTGACTGGAGAAAAACAATGGCGAGCTATTTTATTGGCGTAGATGTAGGCACCGGAAGTGCGCGCGCAGGGGTATTCGATCTCAACGGCCACATGGTCGGGCAGGCCAGCCGAACCATCGACCTGTATCGCCCGAAGGCGGACTTCGTTGAACAGTCTTCGGACAATATCTGGCAGGCGGTGTGCAACGCGGTGCGCGATGCGGTCAACCAGGCCGACATCAACCCGATTCAGGTTAAAGGACTGGGTTTTGACGCCACCTGTTCTCTGGTGGTACTGGACAAAGAGGGCCAACCGCTGACCGTCAGCCCGTCCGGCCGTACCGAGCAGAACATCATCGTGTGGATGGATCACCGCGCCATCACCCAGGCCGAACGCATCAACGCCACCAAACATCGGGTGCTGGATTTCGTCGGCGGCATCATTTCGCCGGAAATGCAGACCCCTAAAATGCTGTGGCTGAAGCAGCATATGCCGACCACCTGGGCCAATGCCGGTTACCTGTTTGACCTGCCGGACTTCCTCACCTGGCGGGCCACCCAGGACGCGACCCGCTCACTGTGTTCGACGGTGTGCAAATGGACCTATCTCGGCCATGAACAGCGCTGGGACAAAAGCTATTTCAAACAGATTGGATTGGAAGACGTGCTGGAGCACGATGCCGCCAAGATCGGCAGCGACGTCAAAATGATGGGCGAACCGCTCGGCCACGGCCTCACCCAGCGTGCCGCCAGTGAAATGGGCCTGATTGCCGGCACGGCGGTCAGCGTCTCGATCATCGACGCCCACGCCGGGATGCTCGGCACGCTCGGCGCTACCGGGGTTTCCGGTGAAGTGGCAGACTTTAACCGCCGCGTTGCGCTGATTGGCGGTACCTCCACCGGCCATATGGCGATGTCCCGTACCGCCCGTTTTATCGGCGGCGTATGGGGGCCGTATTACTCGGCGATCCTGCCGGAATACTGGCTGAACGAGGGCGGCCAGTCCGCCACCGGTGCGCTGATTGACCACGTGATCCAATCGCACCCTTGCTATCCGGAGCTGCTGGCGCAGGCAAAAACCCAGGGGCAGACGATTTATGAAGTGCTGAATGCCCTGCTGCGCCGTATGGCCGGTGAGCCGGAGGAGATTGCCTTCCTGACTCAGGATATTCATATGCTGCCGTATTTCCACGGCAACCGTTCACCACGTGCCAACCCGACGCTGACCGGTACCCTGACCGGGCTGAAGCTGTCGCGTACCCCGGAAGACATGGCCTTGCATTATCTGGCGACCATCCAGGCGATCGCGCTGGGTACCCGTCATATTATTGAAACCATGAACCAAAGTGGCTACAGCATCGATACCATCATGGCCAGCGGCGGCGGCACCAAAAACCCGATTTTCGTGCAGGAACATGCCAATGCCACCGGCTGCGCCATGCTGTTGCCGGAAGAGAGCGAGGCGATGCTGTTGGGGGGAGCGATGATGGGCACGGTGGCGGCCGGGGTATTCGACACGCTGCCGGAAGCCATGAGCGCCATGAGTCGTATCGGTAAAACCGTGACGCCACAGACCAACAAAATCAAACGCTATTACGACCGTAAATACCGCGTGTTCCATGAGCTGTATAACGACCACATGAAATACCGCCAACTGATGCAGGAGGAGGCCTGATGCAGCAGGAATGGCAGCGGGCCGCTGAAGCCTGGGCAATCTACAGCCGGGAGCTGGCGCAGCTGAGCCAGCGCATCGACGCGCAAAACTGGCAACGGCTGCTGACGGCATTGGCCGAGTGCCGGGGGAAAATCGTGGTCACCGGCGTAGGAACTTCCGGTATCGCGGCACGCAAGATAGCCCATATGCTGGCCTGCGTAGAGCGCCCGGCTATCTACCTGAACGCCACCGATGCAGCGCATGGCGATCTGGGCTTTTTGCGCAGCGATGACCTGATGATCCTGATTTCACGCGGTGGAAATTCCGACGAATTGACCCGCCTGCTGCCAACGCTGCAGGCCAAGAATGTGCCGCTGATCGGCGTAACGGAAAATCCGGATTCGGCGATCGCCAAAGCGGCGCAGTTAGTGATCCGCACCGGTGTGGAAAATGAGATAGATCCACTGAATATGCTGGCAACCACGTCAATCGTGTTGGTATTGGCGATTTTTGACGCGGCCTGTGCCTGTCTGATGGAGCGCAGTGGCTATAACAAAGAAACGCTGCTGGCGGTACACCCGGGGGGCGATGTCGGCAAGCGTTTACTGCTGGGGGATTAACCCCCCGCAGCGGTTAACAAGGGCCCGGCATGCGCATGCCGGGCCCTATTATTACTATCAGGCTTTGTTAATCGCCTCGAGAATCACTAACCGATCGCTCAGGCGTTTTTTCACCACCGGATCGCTGGCGGCGGCCATTTCTGCCTTCAATGCCGCCTGTTGCTGCTGGCGCACTTTCGGCTCGCTAATCAGCAATGACTTCACGTTGAACGACGCGACATTGCCGTACCGCCCATCTTCACTGGTGGGTACGCTGATTTTGCCGTCGTTCAGCAGTTTTTCGACGATTTTACGCTCACGTTCGTAACCTTCCAGCCCGACCAACTGCCAGCGCTGCACCGCCTGTCCCTGATACTGGCCTTTTTTCACTTCGGTCAGATAACGGATAGTCAGGTTGCGGATGGTTCCGGCCTCTTCGCCATATTCAGCCTTGCTGTCCGACAGTACCGGGAACTGCATGCCCTCCAGCGCGCCGCCTTTTTGCGTCAGGTGCCCCATGCGATAGCTGTTCATGCCCAGACGGATCGGCGTGCTGTCAGTCACCGGCGTGCCGTCGGCCATGCGCAGATCGCGGATGCGCTGCCCGACCGGTTGGCGCAGGTCGATTTTATAGGTCACGCCATCGAAGAAATCATTGGTGGAATACTTGGACGCGCGGCGCTGCGGGTTGAAGCTGTAGGTGACATCGCCGTCCTGCAGCTGATTGAAGTAGCCCGCCGACCATTCCATGTACTTCTTCAATTCTTTGCCGCTGAGCTGATAAACCGTGATCTCACCGCCGGCATATTGGTAATTGAAGGCGATATCTTTGGCCGTGATGGTGCCGACGTTTAATTTTGGCCGGTCATTATCAATCTGCAGCGCGATCACCTGCGCCTGCGGCGCATAGTAACGGCTGGCTTCCTGATACAGCTTGCTGATGCCGGTGTCCTGCACGTGCACCTGCGGGATCCCCTTCACGGCATCCGGCGGCACCAGATCCTGGCCGCTGAGCTGGGCAATAGGCCGGTTGGCATTGGCGCGCAAAATCTTGTGGTAAGGCTGATAAATCTCTTCCAGCTTTTTATCCGACGCGATGCCTTTGATCGGATAGGTATAGCTGTCTTTGTTGATCAGCACGTACTTGCCGTTGTGCTGCTCAAACTGCAAATCGATGCGCGAAAGCGCACGGCCATATTTGTCCGGTTCGGTGACGATCACGCCGTTAATCACTTCTTTATCGACTTTGACGTGCATATGCCCGGCGACGATCGCCGCCAGTTCCGGGTTCGCGCGGGCGATATCGCCAACGCCGGTGCCTGGGCGCTGGTTCTCGTTGTCGATGCCCATGTGCGCCACCAGCACAATCGCGTCCACTTCACCCTGAATTTGCTGAATGACCTGCTTCACCGCCTGCACCGGATCGGTAAAGTTCAACCCTTTCACCCGGTCGGTGCCTTTGGCGAACTCTGCGGTCATCGGCGTATCCATGCCGATAATGCCGATTTTCACGCCCTGGCGTTCAATGATTTTATACGCCGGCAGGTAAGGTTTGCCGCTCTCCCACAGAATATTGCCGGCCAATGCCGTGCCCTTGAACTGGTTCAGCGAGGTGGAAAGCGGTTTGAGGCCGAAATCGAATTCATGATTGCCCATCACCCAGACGTCATAGTCCAGCGCGTTAAACCCGAGGATCATCGGGCTGGTTTTGTCGTTTTTAAAAGTCTCGACAAAGTTGCCCTGAATGGTGTCACCGGCATCGACCAGGATCACGTTCGGCTGCTTCGCACGAACCTGTTGCACCTGGGTGGCGATTTGGCTCAGGCTGCCGGCCAGGTTTTCGGTGTCGGTCGAATAATCCCAGGGCACAAAGGTGCCGTGCAGATCGGACGTGCCGAGGATGGTGATATTGACTGGTTCAGAAGCCATTGCAGAGGTACCCAGGCAAAGCAAAACAGCAAGGAGTGTCTTCTTCATTATCATCTAATTATAGGAAGGGGGAACGAACGGGAATCATGCGATCTGGAACACAAGCTTGCCAGTATCTTTGCAAGGTAAAAAATAAAATTGGGAGGTGGATCAATGAATACCTCCCTATTTCGCCCTCTATGCCCTAATCATTGGCGTTGTATTAAGGCGGCTTGTAGGGGCGCAGCATGCTGCGCCCAAATTAACGAGGATAGGGCATATATATATCGAAACGGTGACTCTTGGTGGTCGAGGCCGCATGCGCAGGCACGTTAGCCAATGGCGGAGCGTAATCCGGCCGCTTGACCACCACGCGTTTGGTCGCCAGACGGCGTGCCGGCTCCAGCAGACCATCGGCGTCGTCGTCGCTGCCCACCAGCGACTGGAACACCCGCATCTCTTTCTTCACCAGCGCGCTTTTCTGCTTGTGGGGGTACATGGGATCCAGGTACACCACCTCGGGTGGCGAGTCGAGCTCGGCTAACGCCGTCAGGCTGGAAGCATGCAGCAGAGTCATGCGCTCGCGCAGCCACGGACCGATTTCCCCATCCTGATAACCGCGTTGCAGCCCATCGTCCAACAAGGCGGCCACCACCGGATTACGCTCCAGCATCCGCACTCGGCAGCCCAGCGATGCCAGCACAAAGGCATCGCGCCCCAGCCCGGCCGTGGCATCCACCACGTTTGGCCGATAGCTGCCCTTGATGCCGACCGCCTTCGCCACCGCTTCGCCACGCCCGCCGCCGAAGCGGCGCCGATGCGCCATAGTGCCGGAGATGAAATCGACGTAGATCGCCCCCAGCTTGGGTTCGTCACGCTTACGCAACTCCAGACGTTCCGGCGTCAGTACCAGCGCCAGCGTCGCGTCGTCGTCCGAAACCAACTGCCAGCGTTCCGCCAGAATAGACAAGGCGCCGGGATCGGCGCCTTCTTCACACAATAAACACACGCTCACCGGTGGGGTTATCCTTTAATGCCGTAATGGCGCAGCATAGCATCCAGCTGCGGCTCACGGCCACGGAAGCGTTTGAACAGTTCCATCGGCTCTTCGGAACCACCACGCGACAGAATGTTGTCGAGGAAGGATTTGCCGGTTTCGGCGTTGAAAATCCCCTCTTCTTCAAAGCGCGAATAGGCATCGGCCGACAGCACTTCTGCCCACAGATAGCTGTAGTAACCCGCCGCGTAACCGCCGGCAAAGATATGGCTGAACGCATGCGGGAAACGGCCCCAGCTTGGTGAAGGCACGACCGCCACACTCTTTTTCACTTCTGCCAGCGTTGGCAGGATCTGCGCACCTTTCTCTGGGCTGTATTCGGCGTGCATGCGGAAGTCGAACAGGCCAAACTCCAACTGGCGCAGGATGAACAGCGCCGGCTTGTCGCCCAGCGGGCGATTGAAGTTACAGGTCAGATAGGCAACCGGTTTTTGCAACTCGCCATTAGCCTTGCGCAGGCTGCCGACGCAGTCGTCCATCCAGGCGCCGCCACGTTTGTTTTCACGGGCATACAGATCGAGGTAGAAGCTGCCGCGCAGCTCACCGTTAGCATCGAACAGATCGAAGAAACGCACCTCTGGATGCCAGGTATCCACATCTTTGCGTTCTTTGGCGGTGATGCCGTAAATGCGTTTGACCACTTCGAACAGCCCTTCCACTACGCGCTGTTCCGGGAAATAAGGGCGCAGCTGCTCGTCGCTGATCGAGAACAGATGCTGTTTCTGCTTTTCGCCGTAATAGGTAATGTCCCAGGCTTCCAGCTCATCCACACCGTAATGCTGTTTGGCGAAGGCACGCAGCTGCGCCAGTTCCTGCTCGGCCTGTGGACGGGCGCGTTTGGCCAGATCGCTCAGGAAACCCAATACCTGCTCTGGGTTTTCCGCCATTTTGGTCGCCAGTGACTTGTCGGCATAGCTGTCAAAGCCCAGCAACTGGGCCAGTTCGTGGCGCAGCGCCAGCGTTTCCGCCATCACTTCACTGTTGTCCCATTTGCCGGCATTCGGCCCCTGATCGGAGGCGCGGGTGGCAAAAGCGCGATACATCTCTTCACGCAGCGCACGGTTATCGCCGTAGGTCAGCACCGGCAGATAGCTTGGCATATCCAGCGTCAGCAACCAGCCTTCCTGCTCTTTGGCCTGCGCCATCGCCTGAGCCTGAGCCAGCGCGCTTTCCGGCAGGCCGCTCAGTTCGGCTTGATCGGTGATCAATTTGCTCCAGCCCATGGTGGCGTCGAGCACGTTGTTACTGTACGTAGAACCCAGCTCGGACAGGCGTGCCACGATCTCGCCGTAGCGACGCTGTTTTTCCGGCGACAGGCCAATACCCGACAGTTCGAAATCACGCAGCGCGTTTTCTACCGACTTGCGCTGCGGCACTGTCAGTTGATTGAAGGCTTCGCCTTCTTTCAGGCTACGGTAAGCCTGGTATAGCCCTTCGTGTTGCCCTACCCAGGTGCCGTACTCGGACAGCAACGGCAGCGCCTGCTCATAGGCGGCGCGCAGTTCCGGGCTGTTTTTCACCGAGTTCAGGTGCCCCACCGGCGACCAGATGCGCGACAGGCGATCGTCAGACTCCGCCAGTGGCTGACACAGATTATCCCAGGTAAATGGCCCCGGCTGCGCGACAACGCGCTCTACCGTAGCGCGGCAGTCATCCAGGGCGGATTGCACCGCGGGCACGATATCTTCTGGACGAATGGCGGAAAACGGCGGCAGGGAAAACGGGGTCAGCAACGGATTTGTCATAGGGCAGTCCTGATTAGCGTTGGGGCCCGCCACGACGGGCAGGCCTTAAAATGCGTATGAATATCTAACATGGAGCCAAGCAGCAGGAAAATCAATGGCCCGACGTTGATAGATAGTGCCTTAAACGGCACTCTGGCGGATTTTCGCGGCCAGCGCGGCCAGATGCTGGTCGTCGGCGCGCGCCGCGTCGTGGGACGAAAGGTAGCCTTCATAGCGGTCGAAGAATTTCGCCGAGGTCGATTCGATAGGCTGCCACTGCTCCAGCGCAGCGGTACCGTGCATCGGGATCAGCTTGGCATGCACATGGTCGACGCCAAAACCTTCGAACACCATGCCGCAGCGTCCCACGTCGTCAAACGCCCGATCGAGCAACTGCGCCACCCGCTTGGTCGCCAACATCAGCTCGCTGAGCACCTTGTCCGGCAACGCAAAGGCGTAGCTCTCGTAGTGCGCCTTGGGGATCACTACGCTGAACCCCTCGGTATTCGGATAGATGGAAAGGAACGCCATATGACTCTCGTCCTCCCAAATTTTATGGCACGGCACTCTGCTCGCCACCATTTCGCAAAAGATGCAGCTCATCGTCCCCTCCTGAATGCCACGGCGAGCCAAAAGCCCGCCGTAAAAAGCCTTTCAGCAACATAGCGGATATTTTACCTTTTGACTGCTATTCCCCCGCATTTCCTGCCCAAATAGTCGGGCGCCGTTGATGCCAGGGCGCTGCCCGCTCCAGTTGCCCTGCCAATTGCAGCAGCTGATCTTCACGGCCAAAACCGGCGACGAATTGCATGCCTATCGGCAGATTGTGTTGCGCATCATGCGCCAGCGGTACTGACATCGCCGGCACGCCGGCTACGTTAAACACTGGAGTGAACGGCGAATGGTCGAACAAGTGCGCGGTCCACTCCAGGCCACTCATATCCGCCGTTCCTGCGCCGTAACGACCGATCCGCCAGGGCAAGTCAGGCATGGTCGGGGTCAACAACAGATCATACTGCTGGAAATAGGCACCCACGGCACGGGTCACCCGGTTGCGTACTTCAAGCGCCGCGACCATATCCACCGCCCTGGCGGTCAATCCGTAGCGGTAACAGGCCAAGGTTTCCGGCTCCAGCATCTCGGTTGAAATCGCTCGTCCGGTGGTTTGGCTCAGCCCCTCGACCCAACCGACCAGATTGGCGCACCAGATCTGCGCATTGGCGAACACCAGTTCCTGCCAGCTGACGCCGATCGGCATCTCCGCCTCGGTGACCTGATGGCCCAGTTCGCTCAGCAGCACTGCGGTGTCGTTGGTGGCCTGGGTAATTTGCGGATCGGTTTTCCCGCCATTCCAGGCCTGGGTCATTATGCCGATACGCAACCGACCAGGGTCTCGGGTGACCTGCGACAGCCAGCTATCTGCCTGCGGTGCCGTGTAATAAGGTTCACCGGGATGGGGGTGTTGTAGCGCATCCAGTAACGCGGCGCTGTCGCGTACCGTGCGACTCAGCCCCAACTGAACGCCAAAACCGTTGAACACTTCATCCATCGCCGGGCCATGTGATACCCGACCGCGCGTCGGTTTAAGGCCGAACAGCCCATTCGACGACGCAGGCACGCGAATAGAACCGGCGGCATCAGTGGCATGTGCCATAGGCACGACCCCGGCAGCAACCGCCGCACCGACTCCGCCGCTGGAACCTCCAGCGCTGAAATCAGGGTTCCAGGGATTGCGTGTAGCACCGTACAACACCGCTTCGGTGGTGGTGCTGAACGCCATCTCCGGCGTGGTGGTTCGGCCAAAGGTCACCAGCCCTGCGCGATGGATATTACTCATCAGATAGCTGTCTTCCGCGGCAATATGCCCCTGCGCCAACCGGCTCCCCAATTCAAGACGCTTGCCGGCCATGCTGATGGCGATATCCTTGATCAGAAAGGGAACGCCTGACAGTGGGCCGCTCCTCTCCCACTGAGGTTGTGGCCAATGCTCCACCACCGCGTTGATCGCCGGGTTTACCGCATCAACCGCAGCCCTCGCCGTCTGCTGCAGCTCTTGTGCACTGACCTCACCCCCCTGAACCAGTTCGGCCAATCCCAGCGCATCGTAGCTGACGTATTCGCTCAGTTTCATGGTTTTTTCCTTATCATCCGTTGCGGTTTCGCCGGGTTTTCCGACGTCCGTTCCACGGTAGGAGGATTGGCGTTATAGTTGAAATTGATAGGTTTAATACGAGGAATAGTTATCAACAATTTAAAGCGGGTCGATCTCAACTTGCTGGTCACGCTGGAAGCGCTGCTCAGCGAACGCAACGTGACGCGGGCGGCGGCACGCCTCAATCTCAGCCAACCGTCGGTCAGCATTCAACTGGCCAAGCTGCGCGAGATTTACCACGATCCCCTGCTGCTGCCCGGCCCACGGGGTATGCTGCCCACGGCGCGCGCACTCGGCCTGTTGACGCCGCTGCGCCAGACGCTGGCCGACCTCGGCCGCCTGGTGGCGCCGGAACGCCCGTTTGATCCGCTGCTGGCCGAAATGACCTGGCAGCTGGCCGCCGCCGCCGAATATGCCATTCTGCTGCCGATGCTGCCCAAACTGCGGCAGGCGGCGCCCCAATCCCGCCTGGCGATCCGCGAGGCATCGCCGAAACACATGAGCCGCGATCTGGCAGACGGCGTGATCGACCTCGGTTTTTTGTCCCGGGAAGAAGCCCCCGCCGAGCTGCGCCATCGACAGTTGTTTCGCGAGCAGTACCTGCTGGTAGGCCGTCGTGACCATCCGTTGTTGCAAAGCCCCCCTTCGCTGGAGCAGTTTTGTCAGTTGGAGTTCGTGATGGTTTCGCAAGACGGCGGCGGTTTTCGCACCCTGATAGACACGCTGTTGGAAGCGCAGGGATTAGCGCGACGCGTCGTGATGTCGCTGCCGCACTTCCTGTTCATCCCCGCGCTGCTGGCAAGGTCCGATATGGTCGCGATGCTACCTTCGCGCATGCTGGGCGAACTGCTGGGCGACCTCCGCACCTGGCCGGCGCCGTTAGAAATCCCCGGTTATGACATGGTGATGGTATGGCATGAACGCTCGCACCGCGATCCGGCCCACAGCTGGCTGCGTGAGCAAGTGGTTGACGCCCTGGAGGGCTCGGCGACGCCACTATAAAACCTCAACCAGCTCAAACTGTTGAAAAACCAGCCACATTTGGGGCGAAAAAGTGCCTTCACGCGTAAAAAAATCCTGGTGCCCCTGCCGCCAGAACGCCAGGCTTTTATCCCCCTCACCTTCCTGTGCCGCCATCTCGGCCGTAACGTCGCAATAGCGAGTCAGCCTCAATGACAGGATCCTGATGACGCAGGCCGGTTCGCCGCGACCGTCAAGCACGACGTTGTAATCCCCAACCCTGGGTTCTTGCTCTTGCTGATAAGAAAGATAAGAACAGCAGGTGGCGGTTTTCTGCCCCTCGAGCACCCGTTGCAGCAGCTCGTCTGCCAGCGCCGGGCTGTCGCCGAATGGCCAACGAGACACACCGGGATATTTAGCCAAAATGGCCGCTTTAGTCATTGTTCTGCTCCTTGATAGAAGGTCTGAGGTCACGCATTTCACTTTTTCCCGTCCAGACAGTTTATACTGTGCAGAATATAAGCCTTTATTCTGTTCAGCAGGCTCCGTCGGGGGCACAAGGAATTACCACAAGCCATGTTAAGTTACCGCCACAGTTTCCACGCCGGCAACCACGCCGACGTGCTTAAGCACACCGTTCAAAGCCTGATCATCGAATCGCTGAAAGAAAAAGAGAAGCCGTTCCTGTACCTGGATACCCACTCCGGCGCAGGACGCTATCAGCTGAGCGGTGAACACGCCGAGCGCACCGGGGAATACCTGGAAGGCATCGGTCTGCTGTGGCAACGTGATGACCTGCCGCAAGAGCTGGCAGCCTACATGAGCGTAGTGCACAACTTTAACCGCACCGAAAGGTTGCGTTACTACCCAGGTTCGCCACTGATTGCCCGTCAACTGCTGCGTCCGCAGGATAAAATCCACCTGACCGAACTGCACCCGAGCGACTTCCCGTTGCTGCGCAGTGAGTTCCAGAAGGACGAGCGTGCCAAGGTGCAACGCGCCGATGGCTACCAGCAGTTGAAATCCCAACTGCCGCCGCTGTCGCGCCGCGGGCTGATCCTGATGGACCCGCCTTACGAAATGAAAACCGATTACCAGGACGTGGTAAAAGGCCTGCAGGAAGGCTACAAGCGCTTTGCCACCGGCACCTACGCGCTGTGGTACCCGGTGGTGATGCGCCAGCAAATCAAGCGCATGCTGAAAGATCTGGAAGCCACCGGCATCCGCAATATTCTGCAGATCGAACTGGCGGTAAGACCCGACAGCGACCAGCGCGGCATGACGGCCTCCGGCATGATTGTGATTAACCCGCCGTGGAAACTGGAACAGCAGATGAACAACGTGCTGCCGTGGCTGCACAAAACCCTGGTGCCGTCAGGCAACGGTCACCATTTGGTGAACTGGGTGGTGCCGGAATAAGCTTCCGGGGCGCGGCCTGCCGCGCCTTTACCCCACCTATCACAGCCATCGACGCAATCTTTGCGACAAACCTGCATCAGGCGTTAAACTCTTACGCTCTTCGATTCACACAATTCATGGAAATCCCAGATGACCAAACATTACGATTATCTAGCAATTGGCGGCGGCAGCGGCGGCATCGCATCGATCAACCGGGCAGCCATGTACGGCCAGAAATGCGCACTGATTGAAGCCAAAGAACTGGGCGGCACCTGCGTAAACGTGGGTTGTGTACCGAAAAAAGTTATGTGGCATGCGGCGCAAATCGCCGAGGCCATCCACCTGTACGGCCCGGATTACGGTTTCGATACCACCGTCAACGCGTTTGACTGGAAGAAACTGGTCGCCAACCGCACCGCTTATATCGACCGCATCCATAATTCCTACGACAACGTGCTGGGTAAAAACAAAGTCGACGTAATCAAAGGCTTCGCACGCTTTATCGACGCCCACACGGTGGAAGTGAACGGTGAAAAAATCACCGCCGACCATATCCTGATCGCCACCGGCGGCCGTCCAAGCCACCCTGACATTCCGGGTGCAGAATACGGCATCGATTCAGACGGTTTCTTCGATCTGGACGCCATGCCAAAACGCGTTGCGGTGGTGGGTGCTGGCTATATCGCGGTAGAAATCGCCGGCGTGCTGAACGCGCTCGGGGCCGAAACGCACCTGTTCGTACGTAAACACGCTCCACTGCGGACTTTCGACCCTATGGTTGTCGAGACCCTGGTGGAAGTGATGAACACCGAAGGGCCAAGCCTGCACACGGAATCCGTGCCAAAAGCCATCGTCAAAAACGCCGACGGCAGCCTGACGTTGCAGTTGGAAAACGGCAAGGAATTCACCGTCGACAGCCTGGTGTGGGCGATTGGCCGCGAACCGGCGACCGATAACCTGAACCTGGCCGCTACCGGGGTGAAAACCAACGAAAAAGGCTATATCGACGTCGATAAATACCAAAATACCAACGTAAAAGGGATTTATGCGGTGGGCGACAACACCGGCGCCGTCGAACTGACCCCGGTCGCCGTTGCCGCAGGCCGTCGCCTGTCCGAACGCCTGTTCAACAACAAACCGGAAGAGCACCTGGATTACAGCAACATCGCCACCGTGGTGTTCAGCCACCCGCCGATCGGCACCATTGGCCTGACCGAACCGGAAGCGATTGAGAAATTCGGTGCAGACAACGTGAAAGTGTACAAATCTTCCTTCACCGCCATGTACAGCGCCGTGACGCAGCACCGCCAACCGTGCCGCATGAAGCTGGTCTGCGTGGGCAAAGAAGAGAAGATTGTCGGCCTGCACGGCATCGGTTTCGGCATGGACGAGATCCTGCAGGGCTTTGCCGTAGCCATTAAAATGGGCGCGACCAAGAAAGACTTTGACAACACCGTGGCGATCCACCCGACCGCCGCAGAAGAGTTTGTGACCATGCGCTAAGCGCGGGCACCCGCCAAACATTATATGTTTGTCAGCAGTCTCAGGCCAGGTTAACCCCCTGGCCTTTTATTTTCGTCCTCTTTACCCTTTACTTCGACACCACCCGCTATTTTCTGCCATTATTTTGCCTGATATATAGGCAAGGCTCATGCAAGCATCCGCGACTCTGGAGAACATTGATGCTGTTCAATCTGTTTAAAAACACCCTGTGGGCATTTTTTGCGCTGGCAATTCTTCAATCCAGCGCGCTAAGTTTTACCCTGGAAGTCGCGGGAAACATCGAAAACACCACCGACCCGGTAAAGAAAAGCTATCTGTTTACCGATAAACAACTGTTGGCCATGCCGGTGCGCAGCATCACCACCTCTACCTCGTGGACGCCACAAAGAAAGTTCGAAGGGATTGGCGTGGCGGACATTTTGGCGCGAGTCGGCGCCAAAGGCAGCACGCTGACATTTTATGCGCTGAACGATTATTACATCGACGTGCCGCTGTCCGATGTCGAAAAATACAACATGATTTTGGCTTACAAAATGGACGGCGTCATGCTGAAGATCAGAAACTTCGGCCCGCTGTTTTTGGTTTACCCGAGGGATGCCGCCGGGCCTGAGTTAAATTCGCCGCTCTACAACTCGCGCTTCATCTGGCAAGTGGACAGGATCGTAATTAAATGAAGCTCACAGGGTTTAAAAGCGGCAGCAGGCTGGCGATCCCGGCTATCTTTGCCGCACTGTTTCTGGTTGCCTCTACGGTGACGCTGTATTACTACAGCGCGACCCTGTCGAAAAAAGGGTTGTATGCTATCGCCGGCACGCAGGAAAACTACTCCTGGTCGATCGCCAAATTCTCGATCAAGCTGGCCGAGTTTGACACGCTGGTCGAACAGCTGAAAAACGCGCCACAGGTGGATAGCGAAGATCTTCGGCTCAGGTTTGAAATCCTTTATTCGCGTTTTTACGTGCTGGAAACGGTCTCCGAATCCACCCAGCCGCTGTATGCCGAACCGGGTTATCCCGAAGTGGTCACACACATGCGCGAGAAAATGGATCAGATTGATCGTTTGCTGAACGACCCGAAAATTGATTTCTCTCTGATTTCGCAGGCGATGAAGCAAATCAAGCCCTATGCGATTGAAATGGCCAACCTGACCGATCATGCCGAAGTGAAGCAGCGCACCGCCGCCTACGAAGACTATATCGAGAAACGCCACATCATTTTCTATGGTCTGGTGATCGTGATGTTTTCAGTGATCGCACTGATCGCCATCACGCTGATTGTGCTGCGTCAGCAGCGCCTGACCATCCGGCAACAGGCCAAGGCCATTGAGGCGGAAAAAGCCACCCGCACCAAAAATGCCTTTCTGGGCGCTATCGGCCACGAGCTACGCACTTCGCTACAGAGCATCATGTCCGCCATTGATGTGCTGGTGAATACCCAGGTGTCGGCCGAGCACGCGGACACTTTCCAACGGCTGGAAACCGCCGCACAGCAAATTGAAAGTCAGATGAAAGACCTGACCGATTATGCCCATCTCGACAGCGGTATGATGGAACTGCGCATCGCCCCCTTCGACGCCCAGCAGCTGGTCGAGGAAACGGCGAATGAAATCAAAACGCTGCGCCAGAAAGATCGGGTCACTTTGCTGTGTGAAGTGGAATGCGGCCACCTGCAGATACATTCCGATCCGCTGCGCATCCGCCAAATTATCGTCAACCTGCTGACCAATGCGTTCAAATACACCGAAAGCGGGACCATCACCCTGCACAGCTGCTTGCGCAGCCAGGCGACAGGCAGTTCGCTGATTATTGAGGTTACCGATACCGGTATTGGCATTGAAAAAGGAATGCTGGATCAGATATTCCGGCCTTTCACCCAGCTTGATCAGTCGCATACCCGGCAATATGGCGGCGTCGGCATGGGGTTGGCGATTGTGCACGGGCTGGTGACGCTGCTCAACGGCACCATTACCGTCTACAGCGAGCTCAAAAAAGGCAGCACCTTTATCGTCAGCATTCCGGTCGAAGTCAGCAACGAGGAGGAGTTGGGCGAAATGCCGCTCCACCCGCATGGTTTGCCGCAGAAGCAGCAGCATATTTTGGTCGTCGATGACAATAAATCGGTGAGTGACGCCTTCTCGGCGCTGCTGGACAAGCTCGGCTATCAGCATGAGCTGTGCAACTCTTCTGAAAGAGCGCTGCAAAAACTGCTGCGGCGTCCTTACGACGCGTTGCTGTTGGATCTGCAAATGCCGGGAATCGATGGGGCCGCACTGGCTAAAAAACTGCGTGACCAACGTGGGCCCAATCGGCATATCCCGATTATCGGCATCAGCGCCTACACCCCTGAGCAACTGTCTGTCGAACAGCGGGCGCTGTTCGACAACTATTTAATGAAGCCGGTTCGGCTGGACGCCTTGTCATCCGCACTGGCTTCACGGCTCGCCGCTAAAGGTTGAAGCACCGCAGCAGTGCGGCTTCGATGACGTGGAGCCGCACGGGTTTTTCATAAGGGCCCAGCACATCATAGTCACGCATCGCCCTGGCGATTTCAGACTCGCGCTGGTCGGTCCCCAACTGACCGGTCAGCACCAAAACCGGCGCATCCGGGTTATCCGAAGCACGGATGGTTTCAATACAGCGATCTGCCGTTTCCTGACCGATCAACCAGTCGACCACGTAACCATCGAACAGGCTTTGCTGCAGTGCCTGACAAAAGCTGCTGACGTCGTAGAACGCCACGGCATGGAAACCGCGCCCGTTTAGGTATTTGGTCAACTCATCGGCCGCCAGGTGCGAATCGTCGAGCACCGCAATGCTCAAACGTTCGTCTTCGACGGCGGCAGGGCGAACCTCTATCAGTTCGACGCAATAACGTTGCCCCTGCGGCGCATCATCCGCGCGATAAATGCCCCATTGCCCAGCCTGCTGCAATGCGACATATTCCGCTGTACGCCCGCCAATCAGCTCATGGCCGATATAACCGACGCAGGCTAATTCCACCCCGCCCACGTAAAAGATGGCATCACGTGCAATAGTTTGCGCGGAAACGTCATGTTCAGCACCGGTATCTACGATCGCAGCCGGCGTTTCCCCTAATGCCGCCGCGACGTCGTTAATCTGCTCCAGAGTCCAGGGGCTTTGCCCTTTCAGCTTGCGATGCGCATGCGAAAAGCTCAGATCCAGAATACGGCTGAGCTCCTTGGCATGCTGCCGCTTACCAATCCCATAATGGACAAACAGTTCCCTGACCCGGTTTGCAATCGACTGTGAATCGAATTTCTGATGATTGTTATCCATTTTTTCCTTCGATTTTTTTTGCTGTTTTTTCAGTCGTTTTCATACTTGCCGTGCAAAAAAGCGATCGAAAACTGGTATATGGTACAATGTATTATCTAAACATTGCTTGACATACCACATTATATAGTCAAACATGGTATCAGAAGAGACACACAGCAACACCACAATAAAAATATAACAATAGTGAAATCGCATCACCAATAATCACAATAACACCAGGGAAAGCTCATTTTCGGTTGCCGTACTGAGAGAATGTATGCAACAGACCCTCACCGAAACTTGAGCCGTAGCGCTAATCTGTTTTACCCGCATTTGAACCGAGATCCGCAAGGGTCTCGGTTTTTTCTTGCCTTATTTTTGCCGCAGCCCAAGCGGGTTCAGCTGTTACCGGCCGAAAAAAATAGGGCCAGCAAGCTGACCCTAAGGTTTAAATTCCGAAAGTGAAATGCGTTAGATCAGAACTTCCAGGTAAAACCGGCGTTGACGCTGTTGTCCTGGTAGTTTTGCGACAGCAGCCCGCCATAGCCCAGCGACAGCGTGGCGTTCTTGTTCACCGCCACTTCCGCACTGGCTTTCAGCACCGCACCGTCACGCGACGCCGACACGCTGTTCACCACGAACGGTGAG
The DNA here is from genome assembly GCF_014164835.1 of Serratia sp. OS31. Classification (NCBI taxonomy): domain Bacteria; kingdom Pseudomonadati; phylum Pseudomonadota; class Gammaproteobacteria; order Enterobacterales; family Yersiniaceae; genus Serratia; species Serratia sp. OS31. The sequence continues at coordinate 24,892 of NZ_JACJFQ010000048.1, forward strand.
CTGCCGCCGTTGAACTTCAGCCCGGTTCCGCGATCCAGATCGCCGTACTGATGCTGCCACCCCAGCTCGCTGCGCAGCGCCACCGCGGTGGTTTTGCTCGCCTGCCACTCGGTATCTGCACGCAGCCCCAGCGTCGAGACCGTCGCGTCGGTGTGTTGCTTGTCACCGTGCAGCGCCGCCGCGCCGCCATCTTCCGAGATGCCGTTGTTCTGGAAGTTGATGTACGCCAGGTTGGCGAACGGCTCCAGATTCACCCAGGCGGCTTTTATGCTGTATCCCGCTTCGGCGAACACCTGCTCGGTACGCGCGCTGTACTTCGCGGTTTCGCGATCCGACTGCATGCCGTAGTTAACCGAACGTGAGGTATCGAAGCGGTGCCAGGTATAACCCCCACCGGCACGCAGCGCCAGTTCACCGAACTGTTTGCCGCCGTACACCGCCAGATGGTAGTTGTCGCTGTCCGCATTCGAGCCATAGCCGCCGTCCAGCGAGGTGCGGGTATAACCGGTCGCGACCCCTAACCGCCATTCATTCGCCAGTGCCGAGTCCAGCCCCACCAGCACGCCGTAGGTCGATGCCTGATAGCCCGTGGCGTTGGCATCGCCCGACGCGTGGTCCCAGGCCCCCAGCAGCTGTGCCCAGGCGCCACCG
>NZ_JACJFQ010000049.1:0-25031 GCF_014164835.1 Serratia sp. OS31
GCAGCCGCGTACCGCGGAGCAGCTGGCCAACGTTTACCGCGGCGGCTACGTGCTGAAGGACTGTGCCGGTACGCCGGACGTCATCCTGATTGCCACCGGTTCGGAAGTGGGTATCACCGTGGAAGCGGCAGACAAGCTGAGCGCGGCGGGCACCCAGGTGCGCGTGGTGTCGATGCCGTCTACCGACGCCTTCGACAAGCAGGACGCGGCTTACCGTGAATCCGTGCTGCCGGCGGCGGTGACGGCCCGTGTGGCGGTGGAAGCGGGTATCGCGGACTACTGGTACAAGTACGTGGGGCTGAACGGGGCTATCGTGGGCATGACCACCTTTGGTGAGTCGGCACCGGCGGAGCAGCTGTTCAAAGAGTTCGGCTTCACCGTGGATAACGTGGTGGCCAAGGCGCAGGCACTGCTGAAATAAGGCATCTCGCGACGCATTACTCCAGCCCGGCACCCTTGCCGGGCTTTTTCATTTGGGCCGCTGTTCGCTTTAATTTCTATATTCCACCACCCTCGATTGAGTTAACTACAATCGGGTAGCTTATACCTTTGTTTTATTTTAAACGGCGTCAACCCCATCACAACGGCATAATTAAAACAAAATAACCTCCGCGATAGTTTATTAGGAAATCAGTTTCAGAGAGATTTATTGATTTTTAATGCTATTATTTTTATTGCAAAACGGAATATTGGCAAACATCTCATATAACCAATGAGTCTGTGCTCCTTAGGATAATTCGCACACATTTAAGCAACAAAATTAAAACATGACTTATAATCAATAAGTTAAAAATAAATTAAAGAAAACTTAATAGCTAATAACTATTGATAGTTATTTTTCGATCGATAGAGCCGATAGATTTGACCGATCAAAAGGTAAAAATTAATAGATTGAACGATACGATCATAGCGTGTAATTTTCATTCCTATTTTAAAAATGCAAAGGAATAAAATAAAAAAGCATAAGACAAAAACGTTTCCTTCCGCATTTAGAATCACCCGAGAAATGACATAGGGATATTTACATCCAACATGAGGGAGGCGTCATGATTATTATCAGTGAAACACTTGGAAACATAAATCAGAACAAAGAGTGGCAAGACAAGATCCGCGGAACCACGCCAGACTACCTTATTCTGGACGCGGCGCAGTTGGAAAAGGAATGTCATCAACAATCCACCCATGATGGGCTGAGGCTGGCCGTGTTTATGCCCCCCAACAGCGCGCTGGCGGACGGAGACATTTTAATCTGGGATGAAGAGACGAAAAACGCCGTTATCGTGAAGGTCATCTCGCACGACATTATGGTGATTAACCTGCAGCGCCTGCTCTGCGCCCATTCGGATGCCATCATTCACTATGCATTCAAACTGGGTTTGATTTTAGGGCAACATAAGCTGCACGCCATGATAAAGAACAACCTGGTTTACGTCCCGATCACCATCGCTACCAGCACGTTGGACACCCTGTTCAAAGAAAACAGTTTTCACTCCCTGTCCTACTGGTATGTCAGCGGCGCCGATATTTCATCCCTGTTAACCCCTAATGAAATCGATCTCCTGTTTGACGGCATCTTTTCCTGTCAGCCGGAATGATATCAGGAGCCCATCCCACACGCTGCCAGCGTTCTTTTTATAAATCAGAGGCCTTTCACCCACGTAACAAAGCATGCCCCCCCAAAAAGCCGATGCAATAAAAGGAGTTTTCCATGGCAATTAATATGCAGATTTTTATTAATGACATGCTTAAATGGATAGAAAGCAATTTGGGCGCAGAGCTGGATATAGAGACGATTGCCAAGAAATCCGGCTACAGTCGATTTCACATTCAGCGGCTTTTCAAATTGCATGCCGGACTGACCATTGCCCAATATATCAGAATGCGACGAGTCACCGAGGCGGCGATCGCACTGAGATTCACCGACAGAAAAATCATGGATATCGCACTAGACTATGGCTTTGACTCTCAGCAGGTTTTTACCCGAATATTCAAGAAACAGCTAAAGACCACGCCAGGTGAGTTGAGGAGAAGCAAGCAATTAAACAATAAGCGGCTCTGTCATTCCTTGTACATGCCGACGATGCCACAAAAAATCCCGACGGGCCCGCCTAACGCCCACAAGCATGGCTAGCGAACCTGGGATCACCTCGCCGTTCGCCGGCGAGATGATCCATCGGCATCAGCCCATAATCCGATGAATTTGCAGGTACTGCAGCAGCATGATGGTCTTGCCGTCTTTAATACGGCCGTCGGCAATCATCGCCACCGCTTCGGTAAAGGGCAGTTCTACCACCTCAATATCTTCGTCTTCGATACCGCCGCCGGCCGCATTGCGCTCGTCGTCATGGTACTCGGCAATAAAGAAATGGACGATCTCGGTCACGCCGCCCGGCGACATATAGGCTTCGAAAATCTTCTTCACGTCACCGACCTGAAAACCGGTTTCTTCCACCGCTTCGCGACGCGCGCATTGCTCTGGAGAATCGGCATCCAACAAGCCGGCACAAGCCTCTAACAGCATACCGGTGTCGTTGCCATTCACGTAGGTCGGCATGCGGAACTGATTGGTCAGCACCACGGTCCCTTTGGCACGGTTGTACAGCAAAATGGTTGCGCCATTGCCACGATCGTAGACTTCGCGCATCTGCTGAACGGAGCCGCCATCCTTACGCTTCAGATCAAAAGTATATTTGTGCAGGACATACCAGTTATCCGAAAGCAGCTCTTTCTTCACATTCTCAATTTTCGCCGACATGAACCCTTCTTCTTTTCCGTTAGCTGAAACGCAAAAATGATACCGCGATTAAACGCCAAAGGGGCAATGGATTTGCAACAAAAAGCCCCGTGACTCATGGAGAGCAACAGGGCTTTTGGCCGCAAAGGGTTTAGAACCCGTTAGGAACGTCGCGCATGTCCGGCAGCTTGTGCGCAATCCCCTTGTGGCAATCGATACAGGTCTTGCCTTCCGTTACCGCCTTGTCGTGCATCTTCGCCGCCACGGTTTTCTGTGCGGTGAAGTCCATATATTCGAAGTTGTGACAGTTACGGCACTCCTGCGAATCGTTGGCCTTCATTCGCGCCCATTCGTTGCTCGCCATCGCCAGCCGATGCTGGTCAAACTTCTGCGGCGTGTCGATCAGGCCGAACGCCTTGGCGTACAGCTCCTTGCTGGCCTTTATCTTGCGCAGCATTTTCGGCGCCCATTCATGAGGCACATGGCAATCAGGACAGGTCGCACGCACGCCGCTGCGGTTGTTGTAATGAACCGTGCCCATGTACTCCTCGTAGACGTTTTCACGCATTTCATGGCAGCCGATACAGAACTGTTCGGTATTTGCCGCCTCCATGCCGGTATTGAAACCGCCCCAGAAGATAATCCCGGCGCCAAAGCCCAGCAGCAGCAGCGTGCCCAACGCCAGGCGGCTCGGCCTGCGCCACCAGCGCCATAACCGCAACAGCAGGCCGGGCTTTTTCTCAGTCGTGGTGTGTTTGCGTTCGCTCATAGTTCCCCCGCTTAGCGCCCAAAGCCCGGCATGGGCTGGAAATCATTGCCGACAATCGGCGCCGCGTCGGTTTGCGGTACGTGGCACTGCAGGCAGAAGTAGCGACGAGGCGCGACATCGCTCAGCACCTTGCCGTCCCGATCCATAAAGTGCGTCGGGCTGATGCGAGGTGCGCCGGTGGTGCGGTAGTGCTCCACCCCGTGGCACTGCAGGCAACGGTTGGTGTTCTTGCTGATCTGGTAACCGTCAACGCTGTGCGGGATCATCGGCGGCTGATTGACGTAGTTCAGCGCCATACGTTCTTGCTGTTTCGGCATCGAAATCGGCCCGCCGACCGAGGCGGACACTTCCGGGGACTTGCTGAGATCAACATCACCCGCGGCAAACGCCAGACCGGCGAACGCCAGCGACAATAAGGTCACCCACAGGGCAAGCGTCTTTTTCATAACAGGGCTTTTCATTTTTATTTGGCTCCCGGGTAATAAAATGGGGTCTTCATTGGCCATTGGTCAGCCTCACACCTTCTGCAACTTCACGGCACATTTCTTGAAGTCGACTTCTTTAGAAAGCGGATCGGTGGCGTCCAGCGTCAGGTTGTTCACCAACTGTGCCGCATCGAAGAACGGCATGTACACCAGCCCTCTTGGCGGGCGGTTACGGCCGCGGGTTTCGACAGAGCTGATCACTTCACCACGACGCGACAGCACCTTGACCTTGTCGCCACGTCGCAGGCCACGGCTTTTTGCATCGAGCGGATGGATGAACAGCACCGCCTGCGGGAAGGCGCGATGCAGTTCCGGTACCCGTCGGGTCATGGTGCCGGTGTGCCAATGTTCCAGCACCCGGCCAGTGGAAAGCCAAAGATCGTATTCGCCGTCCGGACTTTCCGCCGCCGGTTCAAACGGCAGCGCAAAGATCACCGCCTTGCCGTCAGGTTTACCGTAGAAACGCACCGCTTCGCCCGCTTTCACGTACGGATCCGTTCCTTCGCGGTAGCGCCACAGCGTTTCTTTGCCGTCCACCACCGGCCAACGCAGACCACGCGCCTGGTGGTAGCTGTCGAACGGCGCCAAATCGTGACCGTGACCACGCCCGAAACCGGCATATTCCTCAAACAGGCCTTTCTGCAGATAGAAACCGACTTCCCGCGCTTCATCGTTGAGCTGATCCGCCGGGATTTCCGACAGTGGATACTTATTGACCTGGCCGTTGGCGAACAGCACGTCGTACAGCGTTTTACCGCGATACTCCGGCTTTTGCGCCAGCAGATCGGCCGGCCACACTTCCTCAACCTTGAAGCGTTTGGAGAACTCCACCAGTTGCCACAGATCGGATTTCGCCTCGCCCGGCGCTTTCACCTGCTGGCGCCAGAACTGAGTACGACGCTCCGCATTACCATAGGCGCCCTCTTTCTCCACCCACATGGCGGTCGGCAGGATCAGATCGGCGGCCAACGCGCTGACGGTCGGATAGGGATCGGACACCACCACAAAGTTGCGCGGATCGCGCCAGCCCGGCATCCTTTCTTCATTGATGTTCGGCCCGGCCTGCATGTTGTTGTTACACATCACCCAGTAAGCGTTCAGCTTGCAGTCTTTCAGCGCACGGTCTTGAGCCACCGCATGCAAACCGACTTTCGCCGGGATGGTGCCGGCCGGCAGTAGCCATTTCTGTTCGGCGATTTGGCGGTGCTTCTCGTTGGTGACCACCATGTCAGCCGGCAGACGGTGAGAGAAAGTCCCGACCTCACGCGCGGTGCCGCACGCAGAAGGCTGGCCAGTCAGGGAGAACGGCCCGCAGCCGGGTTTGGAGATCTTGCCGGTCAGCAAATGCAGGTTGTAGCACAGGTTATTGGCCCACACGCCGCGCGTATGCTGGTTGAAGCCCATGGTCCAGTACGACACCACCTTGATGTTCGGGTCGGCATACAGCTTCGCCAGCGCTTCCAGCTGGTCTTCCGGCACGCCGCTCATTTGGGCCGTTTTTTCCAGCGTGTATTCCGCCACGAAGGCTTTGTACTCTTCGAAACTCATCGGCTCGGAGGCATCTGAACCCGGATTTTTCGCCTTTTTTTCCAGCGGGTGGGTCGGACGCAAGCCGTAGCCGATATCCGTCGCGCCACGGCGGAAGTTGACGTGCCGATTCAGGAAGTCCTGATCCACCGCGTTGTTTTGAATGATGTAGTTGGCGATGTAGTTCATGATCGCCAAATCGGTCTGCGGCGTGAACACCATGCCGTTGTCCGCCAGCTCGAAGCTGCGGTGCTCGAAGGTGGACAACACCGAGACATTGACGTGCTCGTTGCTCAGGCGACGATCGGTAATGCGCGACCACAGGATCGGGTGCATCTCGGCCATGTTGGAGCCCCACAGCACGAAGGCGTCCGCCTGCTCGATATCGTCATAGCACCCCATAGGTTCGTCCATGCCGAAAGTGCGCATAAAGCCCACCACCGCCGACGCCATGCAGTGGCGTGCGTTCGGATCCAGGTTATTGGAACGCAGACCGGCCTTGAGCAGCTTGGCAGCGGCGTAGCCTTCCCACACCGTCCACTGGCCGGAACCAAACATGCCGACCGCCTCTGGGCCCTTCTCTTTCAAAGCCTGCTTGAACTTGTCGGCCATGACGTCGAACGCCTGTTGCCAACTGACCGGGGTAAATTCGCCTTCCTTATGGTACTGGCCGTCTTTCATGCGCAGCAGCGGCTGAGTCAGTCGGTCTTTTCCGTACATGATTTTTGGCAGGAAATAGCCTTTGATGCAGCTCAACCCACGGTTGACCGCCGCGTCCGGATCGCCCTGCGAGGCAACGATACGGCCATTCTGAGTGCCGACCAGCACCCCGCAGCCGGTGCCGCAGAAACGGCAGGGAGCCTTGTCCCATTTAATAGCGTCAGCACTGCCCGCCACCGCCTGTGCCACCGTGGGAATAGTCAGCCCGGCGGCGGCCGCAGCGGCTACCGCGGCATTAGCTTTCATGAAGTCTCGACGACTGAGTTTCATGGCGTTACCTCACCTTGAGTGTCCTGCTGGTGATAAACCAGCGATACCGCCAGCACGCCTTCCAGATTGCGCACCGACTCAATTTTTTCCAGCAGCCCTTGCGAGCATGCCGCCTGCATCACTACCACCAGCTTGCCGTTCTGCTGATCCTGCGCCGGAATTTCCGTGTCAGCGATCGCCAGCAAGGCCGTGACGAGTTGGGGAAAGCTTTCCGGTCTCGCCTGCACGACCAGACCGCTGACATGCCATTCGCTATTCATCATTATTATTTTCGCTCTGGGTTAAGGTGACGGCACCGGTCGGGCAACCGGCGACGCAGGCGCCACAGCCGTTGCAGGCTGCCGCATCCAGCATCGGCTGCGCCATTTCGCCTAAGCGGGGCCGAAAGCGGATCGCCTGGGGCTCGCAGTTGTCCTGACAGCTGCGGCACTCCACGCCCCGTTGCGCCAGGCAGGCAGTACCGAATACCGCATGGTGCCGCCAGGGGGTTTCCGTCAGTGGACGAAACACGGGTTCCGCGCAGGCCTGCGCACAACGCCCGCAAAACGTGCACTCCGCTCGTTGGAAATCGATTTCGGGAAAACCGCCGCTGCCGCTGACGAGCACCCCGGTTTCACAGGCGCGAACGCAGGCCTGACAGCGGGTGCAATCGGTAATAAAAAGGGATTGTTGCCGCGACCACGGGGGGCGGATCGCAGCGGTTGGCTGACGCCATTGTCCTCCGAGCAGTTTGCGTCGCGACAATATGGTCATGCTGGTTATCCTTGACATTGCAAACACGGCATCGCGTGTAAATAGAACCTGTTTTTGTATTGTTATTGTTGCTGCTGCGCCCTGTGGGTTTCATCATGCTGACAGGCATAAACCCCTGAGAAAGACGGGGGTAAGATAAGGGGAGCGCGGGGGGTATATAATCCCCCTAAAGGGGTAAATACGGGGGTAGCTTGCGCCAGATCAATCTATTAATGGGGGCCGCGAGGTTTTCGCCGCCGATCTGCCGTCAAACGCTATCTAGCTGATTATATAACGTAGGCTGCTTACCGCTGCGGTGAACGACCTGGCGCACAATGCCGCGCATTTTAGTTGCAAAAGTTATAATTTTGCTTTCGAATGAAACCCGGCAATGCCCATTGCCTGTGAGAGAAGGATAGAGGATTGCTTGTTAAACGTTCAGTGACCAGCAGCCTGGCCAAGGCGCTGTTTTGCATTGTGATTCTGTCCGTGCTCTCTACCGGGTTGGCGCTGACCACCGTCGCGGACAGCCTGCGTGATGCCGAAGCGGTCAACATCGCCGGTTCACTGCGCATGCAGAGCTACCGGCTGGCCTATGATCTCACCCGCCCCGCCCCGGAGCTGGAAAACCACCTGTTGCAGTATCAGCAGTCTCTGCAGGCCCCGGCATTGCAAAAGCTCGATCGTTTTTACGTGCCCGCGGACGTGCAGGAGAAATACCTGTCGCTGCAGCACGCCTGGCAACCGCTGGCACAGCAGATCCGGACCGGCCAATCGGCAGATTATCAGGCCAACATTGCCGGCTATGTGAACCAGATTGACCATTTCGTGTTGGCGCTGCAGCGTTATTCCGAGCTGAAACTGACCATCGTCGCCACCATCAGCGTAGTAGGCTATATCGCCATCATCGGCCTGGTGCTGTTTTGCATCCGTTTTATGCGCCGTCAGGTGGTGACGCCGCTCAAGCACCTGGTGGACGCCAGCCAGCGTGTGCAACAGCGCGATTTTAACCATCCCCCGCTGGATACCGCACTGCCGAACGAGCTGGGCGTGCTGTCGCAGGCCTTTACCGCCATGTCCGGAGACCTGGCCAAACTCTACCAGTCGCTGGAGCAGAAAGTGCAGGTGAAAACCCAGCGCCTGCAGCAGGCGAACAAGACGCTGGAGGTGCTGTACAACTGCTCGCAGGCGCTGAGCGTGCGGCAGATAGATCAGCAGGCCTTCGAGAAAATCCTGCATATCGTGCGTCAAAGTGAAGATTTGCACTGCATCCGCTTAAAAGTGGCAGACAGCCTCAGCGAATGGCAGTTGCACAGTGGTCTGCCTTCGTCGACGCTGGACTGGCAATCGTTGACCATCATCCAGGGCGACAAACCGCTGGGGGAACTGAGCTGGCAATATCAGGAACATCCGCCGCACCCGCACCTGATGCAGAGCGTGGCCAACATGCTGAGTCGTGGGGTTTATTTTAACCGCGCCCAGAAACAGCACATGCAGTTCTTGCTGATGGAAGAACGAGCCACCATCGCCCGGGAGCTGCACGACTCTCTGGCACAGGCCCTGTCGTTTTTACGCATTCAGCTCACCTTGCTCAAACGCACGCTGGCAGGCAGTGCTCCCGATGCGCAAGAGATTATCGCCGATTTTGATCGGGCCCTGGCCGATGCTTACCGCCAACTGCGAGAGCTGTTGACCACCTTCCGCCTGAATATTCAGGAGGCCGATTTGAACACTGCGCTGAACCAATTGTTGGCGCCATTAAAGGTTCTTACCGGCGCACGGATTCAGTTACACTGTCGGCTTTCTTCCCAGGCGCTCAATGCTCAGCAGCAGGTGCATGCGCTGCAAATTGTGCGTGAAGCGGTGCTCAACGCCATCAAACATGCCGATGCGCGGGAGATCGTGATTCGTTGTGAGGTCACGGCCGAGGGTGACAACAGGATCAGCATCGCTGACGATGGCTGTGGCATTGCCAGCCTGAATGAACCTGAAGGTCACTACGGGCTGACCATCATGAGCGAGCGCGCTGCGCGGCTGGGAGGAACGCTGCGCATCCAGCGGGGAGAGCCAGACGGCACGGAAGTCCGCCTGACGTTTCCGCCATAAAACCAGGACTGTTCACCCTTCGTTACGGTTTAGCGAAGCCCGAAGGTCATTTCAGGATGTTCGTGGCGCCAATTACCACTATTTTATAAGAGTCAGTCCCACTGTGAAGCGTGCTGGACAGCGCGTTTGAGTGGCTTTACTCGCTACAGGGAGCATATTTCATGGTGATGAAGAATTACCGAGTGATGATCGTCGACGACCACCCGCTGATGCGCCGAGGCATCAAGCAACTGCTGGGGCTGGATCCGCTGTTCAACGTGGTAGCCGAAGCCAGCAATGGCAACGAAGCCATCACTTTCGCGTTGCAGCAGACACCGGACGTGATCCTGCTCGATTTGAATATGAAAGGTTTGTCCGGTCTGGACACGCTGAAAGCGCTGCGCAATGAAGGCGTCGATGCGCGGATCATCGTGCTGACGGTATCAGACTCGCGCAACGACGTTTATGCGCTGATCGACGCCGGTGCCGACGGTTACCTGCTGAAAGACAGCGAACCGGAACAGCTGTTGGAACATATTCGCGCAGCCGCAGAAGGGCAAAACGTGATCAGCGATGCGGTAGCGGACTATCTGTTATCCCGCAGCGAACAACACAATCCCTTTGCCGAGCTGACTGAACGCGAACTGGACGTATTGCAGGAAGTGGCGCGTGGCCTGTCGAACAAGCAGGTGGCGGCGCAACTGCACATTTCTGAAGAGACGGTGAAGGTGCACATCCGCAACATGCTGCGCAAACTGGACGTTCGTTCACGCGTGGCCGCGACGGTGATGTATCTGGAACACCGGAGTCAATAACGCTTCCCCGGCATGCCGGGGAGGGTTTATTCGATGGCGGCAAGCAGCGCCTGATGATGCTGGTGAACCCAGCTCTTGTTGATCGGCCCCCAGCTTTCCAACTGGTAAAAACCATCGTTATTGCGCACGCCCTGCTGAACAAACTGCAATGCCACTCCCAAGCCCGGCAAGGCTTTCAACACGTCTTGCAGGGTGCGACGCGGCCAGCCGGTCAATTCCATCAGCCGCGGGACGTTTGGCCGTTCGCTGTGGCTGATTAACCAGCACAGATAAAGACGACGGGCAAATACCGGGTTAATTTCCATGCCTTGCTCCTGCTCTAAAGTGAGTCCTGATGACTTTCCGGGAACCCCAGCGGTCAGGTCCTTGATTGCAATAAAATTGTCTTAATGACGTTTTTAACGGCAAAGATGGCAATATTGCGTGTTTCTCCTACCGTTATTTACATTATCTCCTTTTTTTCTCCACGCTTTACTCCCTCTTCCCGAGTAAAGTGCATAAGCGCCGGAATCCTTCCCAGCCGCTGATAAACGCAATTCAGATGCGTCTTAAAGATAGAACAAGTCACAACGAGGTTCGCGCTGCATGGCCAATTTTTTTATTGATCGCCCGATTTTCGCCTGGGTTCTGGCAATTATTCTTTGCCTGACCGGCGCCTTGGCGATTTTTTCGTTACCGGTGGAACAGTACCCGAACCTCGCGCCGCCGAACGTTCGCATCAGCGCCAACTACCCTGGCGCCTCGGCGCAAACGCTGGAAAATACCGTCACCCAAATCATCGAACAGAACATGACCGGTCTGGACAACATGATGTATATGTCGTCGCAGAGCACCAATACCGGCCGGGCCACGGTGACGCTGAGCTTTGAGGCCGGCACCGATCCCAACGAGGCGATGCAACAGGTGCAAAACCAGCTGCAGGCGGCTATCAAGCGGCTGCCTCAGGCGGTGCAGACTCAGGGCGTGACGGTGTCGAAATCCGGCGATACCACGCTGATGATGGTGGCCTTCGTTTCCACCGACGGCAGCATGGACAAGCAGGACATTGCCGATTACATCGTTTCCAACCTGCAGGATCCGCTCAGCCGTATCAACGGCGTGGGCAGCATGGACGTTTATGGCTCGCAATACGCCATGCGCATCTGGCTCGATCCCAACAAGCTCAACAGCTACCAGCTCACCACCCAGGATGTGGTCAGCGCGATCCAATCGCAGAATGCGCAGGTGGCGGTCGGTCAGCTCGGCGGCACGCCTTCCGTCGACAAGCAGGCGCTCAACGCCACCATTAACGCGCAGTCGCAGTTGCAAACGCCGGAACAATTCAAACAAATCACCCTGCGGGTCAATCAGGACGGCTCACTGGTGACGCTGGGCGATGTTTCCACCATCGAACTGGGTGGCGAAAACTACGACTACCTCAGCCGCTATAACGGCATGCAGGCCGCCGGCATGAACATCAAGCTGGCATCCGGAGCCAACGAGCTGCAAACCGATCAGTTGGTGAAAGACAAAATTGCCGAACTGTCGCAGTATTTCCCGCACGGGCTGGAGGCGAAAGTCGCCTATGAAACCACCCCGTTCGTTAAGGCCTCAATAAAAGACGTGGTGAAAACCCTGCTGGAAGCCATTGTCCTGGTGTTCCTGGTGATGTACCTGTTCCTGCAGAATTTCCGCGCCACGCTGATCCCCACCATCGCCGTGCCGGTGGTGCTGATGGGCACCTTTGCCATCCTTTCCGCCTGCGGATTCAGTATCAACACCCTGACCATGTTCGCCATGGTGCTGGCCATCGGGCTGCTGGTGGATGACGCCATCGTGGTGGTGGAAAACGTCGAACGCGTGATGAGCGAAGAAGGCTTGCCACCCCGGGAAGCTACGCGTAAATCCATGGGCCAAATCCAGAGTGCGCTGGTAGGTATCGCCATGGTGCTGTCGGCAGTGTTTATCCCGATGGCGTTCTTCGGCGGCACTACCGGCGCCATTTACCGCCAGTTCTCCATCACCATCGTTTCCGCCATGGTGCTGTCGGTGCTGGTGGCGATGATCCTGACCCCTGCCCTGTGCGCCACCCTGCTCAAACCCATTGCCAAAGGCCACCATCACGGCAAGCGCGGCTTCTTCGGCTGGTTCAACCGCATGTTCAACCGTAACGCCGACCGCTACGAGCGTGGCGTGGCGCGGGTGCTCCACTCCAGCCTGCGTTATATGCTGATTTACGTGTTGCTGCTCGGCGGGATGGCGCTGCTGTTCATCAAGCTGCCGACCTCCTTCCTGCCTCAGGAGGACCGTGGGGTGTTCACCGTTCAGGTGCAGCTGCCGCCAGGATCGACCCTGCAGCAAACCACCAAGGTCGTGGAAAAGGTGGAAAACTACTTCCTGACCCAAGAAAAAGAAGATGTGCTGTCGGTGTTCTCCACCATCGGTGCCGGGCCGGGCGGTAACGGACAGAACGTGGCGCGCATGTTTATTCGTTTGAAAGACTGGGATCTGCGAACCTCCGGCGCCAACAGCTCTTTCGATATCATCGACCGCGCGACTCAGGAGTTTAATAAGATTAACGAGGCTCGGGTGATCGCCAGCAGCCCACCGGCCATCACCGGCCTGGGCAACTCATCCGGTTTCGATATGGAACTGGAAGACCACGCCGGGCTGGGCCACGACAAACTGATGGCGGCACGCGATCAACTGCTGAAACTGGCGGACGCCAATCCGCTGCTGACCCGGGTGCGTCACAATGGCCTGGATGACAGCCCGCAGTTGCAAATCGATATCGACCAACGCAAGGCGCAGGCGCTGGGTGTCTCTATCGATGACATCAACAACACCCTGTCGACCGCCTGGGGTTCCACCTACGTCAACGACTTCGTCGATCGTGGTCGAGTGAAGAAGGTTTATGTGCAGGCCGCCGCACCGTTCCGCATGCTGCCCGGCGACATCGACAAATGGTATGTACGTAACAGCGCAGGCGGCATGGTGCCGTTCACCGCCTTTGCCACCTCGCATTGGGAATACGGCTCACCGCGCCTTGAACGCTATAACGGCAGCTCAGCGCTGGAGATTGTCGGCGAAGCGGCTGAGGGCGTCAGCAGCGGCACCGCGATGGCGGAAATGGAGAAAATCGTCAGCCAGTTACCGATCGGATTCGGCCTGGAGTGGACCGCCATGTCCTATCAGGAACGCCTTTCCGGTTCACAAGCGCCGGCGCTGTACGCTATCTCGCTGTTGGTGGTGTTCCTGTGTCTGGCGGCGCTTTATGAAAGCTGGTCGATTCCGTTCTCGGTAATGCTGGTGGTGCCGCTCGGTCTGATTGGTGCCGTTGCCGCCACCTGGATGCGCGGGCTGGAGAATGACGTTTACTTCCAGGTGGGGATGCTGACCATCATCGGGCTGTCGGCGAAGAACGCCATTCTGATCGTCGAATTCGCCAACGAGTTGAACCAAAAAGGGCAGGATTTGATGTCCGCCACGCTGGATGCCTCGCGCATGCGTCTGCGGCCGATTCTGATGACTTCCCTGGCCTTTATCTTCGGCGTATTGCCGATGACCATCAGCAGCGGCGCCGGCTCCGGTAGCCAGCACGCGGTGGGCACCGGGGTGATGGGAGGGATGATTTCCGCCACCCTGCTGGCAATCTTCTTCGTGCCGTTGTTCTTCGTGCTGGTGCGCCGCCGGTTCCCAGGCAAGCAACCCCTGGCCGCCGAAACGGAAGATGCCGGGAAATAACGGGCATAAAAAAGCAGCGTCGGGAGACCGATGCTGCTTTATTTCGAACCAGAGGTTCGATCCCAAGGTGTTTCAATGACCCACAAATAAACCAACCTTGCTATCAACTTTACCGCAGTGTCAGTTGCCTAACATCTCATCGATGAAGTCTTTCCAGTTTCCCAACTCACGATCAACCATAATAATTCACAACCTCAATTAATAGACGAAGCGAATTCTACGCCTGTTTTTTGAGCAAGTGAAGCGGTTAGGGAACGATACCACCCGCGAAAACAGGGGATAGTGCACATTTTCGTACTTATCTTATCGAGCAAGAACTGCGGCTATTCCCTTCCGATATCAATCCAGCAAATGGGATAGATAAAAGATCTAAACCGGCCGCCAAGGCACAGCGGCCGATCTTTGACTCAGTTAGCTCTAGAAATCGACGCGCAGACCAAGGTTATAGTGACGACCTTCCAACTGCGGATAGGCGCCCCAATTGGTGGTGCGTTTAGGGGCTGTTATACACGCCGGCCATCACCTGAGTGTGCTTATCCAGGCGATAAATCACGCCGGCGTCCAGCAAGGCATAAGCGTTATATCGAGTATGATCGCCGGTATCCTCGTTACGGCTGCGATAATTGACCTTGGACCAGACGTCCAATGCCGAAGCCGCAGCCCACTTGGCGGATAAATTGGCCATGTGTTTCGGGAAGTCATTCAACGCAAAGCCCTTGTTGGCGCCGTTTTTCTGTTCACTCTTGTTAAACGTATAGTTTGCGCTGAGGTTCAAACTGTCGGTCGCCTGCCACTCGGCATTGAGCTCCACGCCGTACACATTGGCCTTGCCGATATTGAAATACTTATCAATGGTGTCGGCGTTATAACCGTTAACCACGCAAGGGTGATTTTCACTCGCCTCGCAAATGTTAACTTCGGCGATTTTGTTCTTGAAGTCGGTATAGAACACCGTGCCGTCGAAAGACAAATCGCGGTTGTTGTTCCAGTACAGGCCCAGCTCGGTATTCACGCTGGTTTCCGGCTTCAGTTCGCTGTTCCCCACCGACAGATAGGGATAAGGCGGGTTGCTGCCACGCGGCGTAATGAATTGATCCGAGTTTTCACGCAGCGACGGTTTTTTATAGCCGGAAGAGACCCCGCCCTTCAGCGCCCAGGCTTCGTCTAAAATCCAGTTGCCATAAAGTTTCGGGCTGATGTGGGTGCCGAAGTAGTTGTCCCGATCCATACGCGCAGAGGTGGTCAGCGAGAAGTCATCGATATTCCACTGCCCTTCGGCAAACAGCGCCCAGCCGTCACGCGAGATTTTGGTTACCGGATCGACACCCGGCGCTTTTTTACTGTCGGCGTAGAAATCGTCATTGAGCGTTTCACGGCTGTAATTGGCACCGAGGGTCAGATTATGCTCGCCGAGGCTCAGCCTGGCCTGACTGTTCAGCACGTAATTTTCGGTTTGGATATGCTGCGGCGCCAGGCTGACAGAGCGATATACCGACTCGCCTTTTTCGTACTGGAAATAACTGGTGGTGGCGATGCTGTCATCCGCGTACCAGCCCGAATGGGTCAGGCTCAGAGCATCGCGATCGAAATCCCAGCCCCATGGCATACCGCCGCCTTTGGTCGAACGACTGCGTTTTTTCTCCCCTTTGGCCAGATTGAGATCGAACAGGTTAGTTTCATTGGCCGCGAAGCCCAGCGTCATGTCGAGCGCCTTTTTGTTGTTCTTGCTGAAGGCGTTAGGCTTTTCATCTTCACGACGATCGAGGTAGTCCGCCGACAGGCTGAGGCCCAATACGTCGGGTACCAAAGGTCCCATCAGAAACAGGTTCGCTTGCTGAGTGTTACCGAAGTCCTGATGCTGTTGCAGGAAGCTGTTGCCGGCTATCGAGCCAATCCACTCCCGTACGCCAAACGGCTTTTTGGTGATCACGTTGACCACGCCGCCAATGGAGTCGGAACCGTATAACGATGACATCGGGCCACGGATCACCTCAATGCGGTCGATGGCCGCCAGCGGCGGTAAAAAACCGGCTTCGGTACCGATATTCTGACCGTACGGGCGCGACTCGCCGGTATTTTGTTTGATGCTGTTGACCATGAACGAGGTATAACTCGAGTCCATACCGCGGATCATCACATCGCCGGACACTTCGCTCCCGGCCCCGTTGCTGACGAACACCCCGGAGACATCCTGTACCGCTTCGGCGACATCCCGGCTGTTCTGCTTTTCGAAGGTCTTTTTATCGATGACGGAGATACTGGCGGGGGCATATTTTTTGTTCTGCTTGAACCCGGAGGCGGTCACCACGACCTGATCCTCTTGCAAGGCATCCTTGTCTTTTTCTGTCCCGCCTTCCTGCCCGTAAGCCTGAGGCGCGCACATCAAAGCCAGCGCTATCGCCGTGGCGATGCGCGATCCCTTTCCCATGGAGGGTTGATTGATCATTTCCTTTCCTAAATAAAGCCTGTTTCCGGTGGGTGTTGTAGCCCACAAAGCCTTTCCAAAACGGCTGATGCCGCAAAACGCAGCACGGCACTCAATGCCACTGCAAGCGTCGCCGTAGCGACCTGTCGTTATGATTTTTTATTTACACTTCTTAACGATCGCCGGGCGAATATAGCGGATATTTCTCGACATTAAAACGAAATGAAAATCATTACATATTTCAAACATACCGGAAACATCGTTATTCAATAACATGATTTTATAAGGGATATTTAATAAATCATTATATTTCAACGCCAAACACTCA
Organism: Serratia sp. OS31; assembly: GCF_014164835.1. Classification (NCBI taxonomy): domain Bacteria; kingdom Pseudomonadati; phylum Pseudomonadota; class Gammaproteobacteria; order Enterobacterales; family Yersiniaceae; genus Serratia; species Serratia sp. OS31. The sequence goes on from NZ_JACJFQ010000049.1 coordinate 16,614, forward strand.
TATCTTCATATGATTAATTAAATGATATTGATATTAATAATCAATATCATTAGCATCGGCGAATCGTAAACTGATGTAAAGGAATGTATATGAAGATGCACCTGTCCACTTCAGGCAAAGGTTTCTCCCTCAGCGCCCTGGCGTCTGCCGTGCTGCTGCTGTCTTGTTCAACGCTGGCCGCCGATCTTCCCGAGAGTCAATTCCAAACCAAACCGGTCGGGCATGGCCTGTATGAACTGGCTTTTGATGGCACCAGCAACACCCTGTTTGCCGCCTCTACGCCTTCCTTCGCCAAAGAAAAAAACGGCGGTATCGTCTTCAGGGTCAACCCGGCCACGCTGGCCACCGACGCCAATATCGTCACTAAGCGCCGCGCCTTCGCCACTGCCCTGGATGAGCAACGCCATCTGTTGTACATCGGCAACACCGTCGACGGTTCGGTCACGGTGATCGATACCCAGACCGGTAAAGAACTCGCCACTATCCAACTCAACGAAAGCGTGAAAGAAGATCAGTTCGTCCCTACGCGCGAACTGGTACTCGATAAGAAAAATCAGCGCCTTTATGTTTCCGGTACGGCACAGAAAGGCGTGCTGTGGGTTATCGATACCGCCAAGCGGGAAAAAATTGCCACGCTGGGCAACATGGGTGAATACCCTACCGGCATTGCGCTGGACAGCGAACGCGGCCATATCTACTGCGTTAACGGTCGCGGTGAGCTGATTACGCTGGACGCCACCAGCCATAAGATCCTCAAACGCGTGGTGGTCGAACCGACCAAAAAACACTTCTTCCTCAATATCGCTCTGGACAGCAAAACCGGTCGTGCGTTTATCACCGATCCGGACTTGCCAAACGTACTGGTTGTGGACGTCAACAGCGGGAAAATCCTGCACCAGATTGACGTAATCAATTCTCTGGCGGTGCTATTTAACCCGCTACGCAGCGAGATCTACATCACTCACCGTGAAGCCAAGCGCATCAGCATCGTCGACAGCAACAGCTATCAGGTGAAAAACAGCATCACCACCCAGGCACTGCCTAACAGCCTGGCGCTTTCTTCCGACGGCCAGCAGCTGTTTGCCAGCATCAAGCAGTCCAAGGAAGAGATGGAGAAAAAACAGGACTACCTGATCAAAATTAATCTCGGCGGATTGTGAGGCACGTCCATGGCTAGTTTTATGATTCGCCTCTCCGGCGGCGTGCTGCTGTGCGTCCCGGTGATGATGGCTCAGGCGGCGAGCACCGAGCAGACCGCCCGCAGCCAAAAAGAAGAAACCCTGGAGGTGGTCGCTTCCCCCTTCAGCGATGACGGCAGCACCGAGAATACCGGCTCCTACACCACCAAACAGATGACCACGGCAACCGGGTTACCGTTGAGCATCAAGGATACGCCGCAGTCGGTTTCGGTGATCTCGCGCCAATTGATTGACGATCTCAACGCCAACTCGCTGAAGGAAATCTTGCGCTGGTCTACCGGCGTCAGTGAAAGCAACTACGATAGCGAACGTTCTTCGTTCAACTACCGTGGCTTCAGCGTTGATAACTATCAATACGATGGCGTGCCCACTTTCTTTGACTCCGGCTTCTCTGGCGGGGAATCCGAGATTGACTCGATCACGCTCGATCACGTGGAGATCGTCAGAGGGGCAGCAGGATTATTGAACGGCGTCGGTAACCCGGGCGCGGCGATCAACCTGGTCAGGAAGAAAGCCTCCAGCCTTTCTCCTTTTGCCCGTACCGAGCTTTCCGCCGGTTCATGGGACCACTACCGCACCACCATCGATGCCGGTACTCCGCTTAATGATGAAGGTACCGTCAGGGTGCGCGTCGCCGCCTCCGGTGAACGCAGCCACTCTTTCATGGAACGTCATCAGGAACGCAAAGGGACGGTATACGGCACCCTGGAAGCCGATCTGACCAGCGCCACCCTGCTGCGTCTGGGGGCTGACTATCAGCAAAATCGGCCAAAAGCTTCCACCTGGGGCGGCGCACTGCCAACCGGCTGGTTCAGCGACGGCAGCGAGATCAACTGGGATCGCCACTACAGCGGGGCTTCTGACTGGTCAAGCTGGGATACTACCCTCAGCACCCAGTTCGCCACGCTGGAACACCAGTTCGCTAACGACTGGAAAGGCGTAGCCAACTACACCCACAGCCGTCAGGCCTTCGATGCCAAAATGGCGATGAGCCTCGGCGGGCTGATCGACCCGGACACCTGGGCAGTGAAACCTTCAACCCCTTACGCCGGACGCTATGAAGGCTACCGGGATCAGCACGCGGTAGACCTGAAGCTGAACGGGGATTTTCCGCTGTTGGGCCGCACCCACAAATTTGTGGTGGGCAGCTCCTCCGCCTGGCAGCACAGCTACAGCACCTATCGCAGCGCCAGCACTACGCAGCTGTTTAGCGGCAGCCTGAGGGATTGGAACGGCGGCCTGGGTGAACCTGTGTGGTCAGACAAAATGCCGCAGCAGGATTTCCGTACGCGGCAAATCGGGATTTACAGCAGCGCCGACTTCTCGGTGACGGATCAGCTGGATCTGGTGCTCGGCGCCCGTTTCAACAGCTTTAAAAACACCACCACCACCACCGCGAATAAAGTGACTCCGTTCCTGGGGGCGGTGTATAAGCTGACCGATCAGGTTTCTGCCTATGCCAGCTACACCGATATCTTCAAGGATCAGAGCCTGCTCGACAGCAGCGGCCACTATCTGGCGCCGATCGAAGGGGTCAACAAAGAGGTGGGCATCAAGGCCGCGCTGCTGGATGAGCGTCTCAACGTTTCGCTGTCGGCGTTCCGTATCACTCAGGACAACCTGGGCGTACTGGACGAAAACACCCGCGACCTGAACTGGCTGCAACAGACCTATCATGAGAGCCAGGGCGCAACCAGCAAAGGGGTGGAGTTCGAGCTGAGCGGTGAACTGGCGCAGGGCTGGAATGCCCAGTTGGGCATCACCCATTTCACCTTGAAGGACAAGGATAAGGTTAATCTCAACACCGAGCAGCCCCGCACCCGCATCAATCTGTTCACCACCTATCAGTTGACGGGCGCGCTGCGCGATCTGACGCTGGGCGGTGGCGCACGCTGGCAGAGCAATGTTTATGCCAACGTCCAGGGTGCCAGCAACGGCGAATTTGTCGAGCGCAAAGCCGAGCAAGGGTCCTACGTGCTGGTCGATGCGATGGCGCGTTACAAGCTGACGCCGCAAACCTCGGTGCAGTTGAACCTGAACAACGTTTTCGACCAGAAATACTACTCGCAGGTGAATTTCTACAGCACCCGCAACTATGGCGAACCACGTAACTTCATGGTGACGCTGAAGCACGAGTTCTGATCGTCCTACAGGATTAATCGGCCCCGGATAACGGGGCCGATTTATTTCTAATCTCTATATCCCTTGTATGAGGAATTCTTCCGTAGTAGCGTGCCAATGGTATAAAAAACCCCCATTTCTCTGAGGCCATGTCATGTCCCCTACGCTGACCATCGAACAACTGAAAGAGCTGGGCCGTTATCAAGACGCCACCGAACTGGCGCAACAGCAGCTCCGCCAACGGCCGGAAGACGCGGCGCTGCACTATCAGTTAGCCTGTCTGTACGACGTGCAAGGATTTGAGCAACAGGCAATCCCCTGTTACCTGGCGGCGCTGGCGCGCAATTTACCGGCACCTCAGCGACAGGAAGCCTGGCTCGGGCTGGGCAGTACCTACCGGGCGCTCGGCCTGTATCAGCAATCGCTGGCCACCTTCGACCAGGGACTGGCCGAATTTCCCGAAGCCAAAGAGATCACCCTGTTTCGCGCCATGACTTTGTACAACCTCGGTGAAACCAAACAGGCGGTGGCCGATCTGCTGCTATTGCTGGCGGAAACCTCCTCGCATAGCGACATCAGCAGCTACCAACGCGCCATCCGTCAATACGCTGCCGATCTGGACCGTATCGGTTAGGAGGAAAACATGGAGATTGTCACCGATCCAAAAAGCTATGGCGTCGACTGGTCGCAATTGGCCAGGCTGCTGGAAGCCGCGGGGCTGGGCCAGCGTGACCCGCAGGTGCTGCAACGCGTTTATCAGCACAGCCAATTTTGCTACTGGGGCTACCGCGACGGCCGATTGATGGCCACCGCCCACGCCATCAGCGACATGACCTCGGTAGCCTATCTGGCCGACGTGGCAATCCATCCGGACTTTCAGGGGCTGGGACTGGGGCGACAGCTGATGGATCGGGTGATGCAGGATTTGGCGCCGCTCGGCAAAGTGTTTATCTACTCGGTTCCCGACAAGCTGGCATTCTACAAAAAATACCGCTTCCGCGAGCTGACTACCGGCATGGTCTATGCCGACAGCGCGGCGTTGGAACGCCTGGAGTTGAATGGCTATGTCCGCTAAGCAGTCAATTTAACGAGGAAAGTTGCAGAATATGTCTGACCTATGCTGGCTTGGTGAAACCGAGTTGAAAAGCGACAACGTCAGCCTGCTCCCACTGCGTAGAGAGCATGCGCAGCCCCTGGTACAGGCAGCCGCCGACGGACGCCTTTGGGAACTTTGGTTTACCTCGGTACCCACAGAAAATACCGTCTCAGATTACATCGACTTTGCCTTGAGTGAACAGGCCGCAGGACGAGCGTTGCCGTTCGTCGTCGTGCACAACGCCACGCAAAAAATCATCGGTACCACCCGTGTTTGTCATGCCGATGCGCAAAACCGTCGCGTTGAAATTGGCTATACCTGGTATGCCAAGAGTCATCAAAAAACCACCGTCAACACCGAGTGCAAACTACTGCTGCTCAGTTATCTGTTTGACTCTCTGGCGGTGATTGCCGTTGAGTTTCGCACTCACTGGCACAACCAGGCTTCCAGAGCGGCTATCGCACGACTGGGTGCCAAGCAAGACGGAGTCCTCCGGAATCACCAGAAAAATGCGGATGGCAGCTATCGGGATACGGTGGTTTTCTCCATCATCGACCACGAATGGCCGATGGTGAAAAAGAACCTGGGTTATAAATTGCGACAGGTCAGAGACGAGTAACGGTCCGCTAAGCTACAGCGTCTTCATCATGAAAACACGGCTGGTGCCCGCCGGCAGGCAGGGCACCTCGCCAAAACGCGTCCAGCCGTTCAGTTCATAAAACTTCGGCGCCTGAAAGCTGATGGTGTACAGCACGGCGGAAACGCAGCCCCTGCGCCGTCCCTCCAGCTCGAAACGGCGCAGCAGTTCGCTGCCCAACCCCGATCCGCGCAGCGATTTTGGCAAATGAAACAGATCCACAAACAGCATGCCCAACGATGAGCGTCCGCTGATGCCGCCCAACACTTCACCGCTGGCCGGATCTCGCACCACCACAGCCAGTGGGCGACGATCGTTGGTGCCGGTCACCTCATCGTTGTATTGATTCAAGCCTGCTTCGATCAGGGCTTCTATTTCTTCCGTCGCATTTTCGGCAACTTCAATCAGGTATTTTTCCATGCTCATCTTCTTCTTATGTAGGGTGACTGAATAGCGCACTAAGATTTGCAAAATTCGCCGCACTGATTGCACGCCGTTTTTTTTCAGCTTTTCCCCGGCTTTCAGACCATTGGACGGTGGAACTCCCCGCCATTTTTCGGCATGCTGGTCGCTGGCTTTCATTTCACCGCCACCGGCGGTTTACCACCGGCCGCACGCGCCGGTGTTGGGTTTCAGAGAAGGTTCTTACTCCATGACGTTGACCATGTACGGCATCAAAAATTGTGAGCTATTTTTATCATAAGCACCTCAAAAAGAGGGAGCAAGAGAGATAGCTTTGCTCCCATCCAAAAGCGAATCAGCCAAGGGCACCGCAACACCTTTTAAACTTCTTTCCACTCTCACAGGGACAAAGATCGTTTCGCGATGTCTTCGCAACAGGCTGAAAAACTTGCTTTACGGCAGCTTCAAGGACTAGAAGCTCACTTGCCTGAATTACATATCCAAGGTTATTAGGGATACTTCCGATTGATATCTGTTTCGTATCAGTAGGGACATCAACAACAACGATTTCTCCGCTAGTCGAGTGCTGAGGGCCAGCATACAATGTGCCAAGTAATGCAATTCGAGTTCCGGCACACAATGCACCATCCGGGCTAACAAAACTCCCAATATTCGCCAAGAATACAGGTGAGCCCGATGAGCCGGGAAAGCAAGCCGCATCGATGAGAAATTCAGGTTTTCCATTCAGATTCAACTTGGGATGAGTGGCGGTAATCCCCTTTCTGATGATTGGCAGATTGTGAAGCTGATCCCATAGCCCGTTCGGATAACCAATCATTACGATCTCCTCCATCGGGGGAAGTGACTCTAAAAGCTCCCTGCTCGCTAAAATCTGTTTATCAAGGGGTACAAAGTAGTAAGCTCGGCCATCTTTGCTTGCGTTATTTAAGATTGGCCCAATAGGAAAAGCGACCAAATCGATTGCAGCTATCGGGTGGGGGATGCAATATTTTTCCAATTCGTCAAGAACAACAGCTTCATGCATCGCCAATGCTGGGGTACCGTCTTCATTTTTTAATGTTAAATGGAAAACCCCACGGATAGCACCTTCGGTAACATGTTTGTTTGTTACTACGCAAGGAATTGCCGTTTCCTCTGTCTCGCAAAACATGAATATGTAGCCGGAACCTGATGAGATTCTGTTTTGTGAATCTGTGCATTCAATACGTACCGTACTATGCACAAGTTGCGTAATGGGATGGATGAACTCAGACATTGATAAAGGCTCCGTAAAAAATTACCTGTCCCAATGTATATGGGAAAACTGGATATTAAACGAGATGTATAACCTCTAATAGGTTACTGATTGACCAATTTTTTTAAAACTCTTTTTTAGCTTTATTGTGCTTTCTTCATGAAGTGACCCAGTTCCGGTAGACAGTTTCCGTCCTCACGGCGAGGCCTTTTCGAAGGCATCCGGACTGGCGCCACCGAGATGACTGTGACGCCGGGCCCGGCTGTAGAACACTTCAATGTAATCGAAGATATCCGCACGGGCCAGATCCCGAGTTTTATATATATGTTTTCTGATCCGTTCTTTTTTCAGCGAACTGAAGAACGATTCGGCCACCGCATTATCCCAGCAGTTGCCACGCCGGCTCATGCTCGGGGCCAAGTTATTGGACCGACAGAAGCACTGCCAATAGTCACTGCCGTACTGGCTGCCTTGGTCTGAGTGTACGATGACCCCGCCCTCAGGTTTTCGTCGCCAGACCGCTATCATCAGCGCATCCAGCGCCAGTTCGCGTGAGAGCGTGGGTTTCATCGACCAGCCCACGACGTTACAGGCAAAGAGATTGATGACTACCGGCAAATACAACCAAACCTGTCAGGTGCGAATATAAGTAATGTCGGTGACCCAGACCTGATTGGCCCAGATAACAGTAAACTGCCGCTGCATACGATGTAGGGGAAACTAATGAAGGTCTGCCAGCGATGCGACGCGGAGATTTATAGCCGCGCACGGCTTTAATCCGGTTCAATTGTATAATACACTAACACGGTTTTTACCGCAGGTTTCCCCGATTTCGCTTAGGTCGCCATGAATCCGTCGGTAACCGTATACACCTCCGCTCAGTGAATATGAGTCACGGATGAGCGTCAGCAGACGCTGGTTATCTTTATCACGCGCTGAGACCGGTTTCGGCCTGGGCGGCATTGAGTACCCGACACATCGTCATCACACCCCATACAGTGCGGTGCTCATTGATAAAGCGGTACTTCAGTCAGGTTCCCTTGCAAGGTACCGCGCGGCCTTTTTCTGGATATCTCGTTCTTCTGCGGTACGTTTTAGCTGCGCCCGTAGTTTCAGGATCTCGCTTTTGGCTTCCAGTGAATCCCGGGCATGCTGCTCGCTATTATCAAGTTTGATAACACGTAGCCACTTGTGAGGCTGTGTGAAGAAACGCCCAAACACTCAGATACTTCGGCAGCGGAATAACCGCGTTCCGTTATCTGACCGACGGCTTCTTCCTTAAATTCAGGTGTAAATCGTGGTGTGCCCATATGCCCCCCTATGCTCAGACTATAGGGCAGGACCGTCTACCGGGGTGGGTTCAATCCAAATATAGGCCAGATTTGTCTACGGAGTCAGGGTCAAACTCATGACAATATTATTTAAATTGTTTTATACAACATAGCTAAAAACCTACCGTATTAAATCATGGTATAATTAACCTCTGTATCATAGGCACTTGATTATTTCATATTCGTCAAAATTCCGCTCAGTTCTATTAGATGTGTACTCACCTTTACATCGTTTATTTCTCAATAAATGACATATTTTAGTACTATCCCATTTTTTATTGTCAATCAACTTACCAGTAGCGTTCAATTGTTGTGCAATCGTATAACTACGTATTCCAGAAAGATATAAATCTAATACCTCACGTACTAATATATTA